>JAWOEZ010000097.1:0-20963 GCA_046482435.1 Halanaerobiales bacterium | reverse complement strand
AAGTTTTTTCTGATATATCCTACCTTCTTTTCGACGTTGCCTTTTTCATTACCCTGACCCGGGTTACAAAAGACCGTTTCAAAGCGGTAATGTGCAGCAAAGCGACGGAAGGGCTCTGTAAATAACCGATTCCCATTTCTTGAAACTTTACTGACTGCTGCAGTTAAATTATCAAACCAAATTTTATTGGGAACGCCATTGATGAATTCGAATATGTTAGACAATCCTTCTAAAAGGCATTCTCTGTTTTGACCCCAAAAGAGCTGTACAAAGGCTGCATTAGAGTAGGGGAAACTTAAGATTAGCATATGAGCCTTTTTATCAATCCCCTGGTGTTTAATTGTTAATTCACCAAAATCACACTGTGCTTCACCACCGGGGTGTTTTAAAGGTATTGCTGCTTGTGACTTGTCATACAGTTTTCTTTTAGCTTTTCTGACATACTTTTTTACACTGCTGTAGCTACCTTTAAAGTTATATTCTTCGACTAATCTTTGATAAATTCTTTTGGCAGTATGTCTTTGTTTTTTCGGTGCTTTTTTATCGCTTATCAAAATTTCATCAATAATTGGTTTAACGGGATCCATCACAGGAGCTTTTTTATTACTTTTGGGTGTTATCTTTGGTGAATAGTCATCGAGTTCAGCATATTTTTTGACAGTTCTTCTGTCAATACCTAAATCTCTGGCTATTTTAGAGTAACTTTCATCTTTTATATCAGTTGCAATTCTGATATAATTTATTTGAGCCATTGCTAACATCCTTTCTCAACCTCCTCGTATATTTGGTAGTATACTTAGAGGTTATATTATTTATTGGGATGTTGGCAAGGGCTTTTTTTATTTGCCAGACTGTACATTTTTATATTACCCTACTGTACATTTCTACATTACCATAAACAACGAATTCGGTAAGGAAAATTTATTGAAAATATATAATGGAACAGATGTTAAAATAATTACTAATAAAACAATAGACCAATTAAAAAATGAATGGATAGAATATTTAACTAATTCATAATGAAACTAAAAATAATAATGGTTTTATACCATAACATATTATCCAGACAGTAGATAATGTCTTTTCCTAATGTTTTTCAATAATGAATTTAATAGCTGTTCTCTCTTCGCCATTAATCTCAATATCTAAAAAAGCCGGGACACAGATAAGGTCAATACCGCTAGGGGCTACATAACCTCTGCTTATTGCAATGGCTTTTACAGCTTGGTTTAAAGCTCCGGCTCCAATTACCTGTAATTCTGCACTATCGTTTTCTCTCAATACCCCCGCAATTGCACCTGCAACTGAATTAGGATTAGATTTAGATGCAACTTTTAATACATCAAGATCTTGTTTTTCTTTTGTAATATTCATTTATTATTCCTCCTTGAAATTGATTTTGTATTTTAGTTTTTAAAAAGACTAGTACTGAAATAATATGTTCTTCTTTCATTCGTATGATTTTTTTCAAAAATAACTGATTGATTATGAACCTCTTTCCTAAATAAAAGAAGATTTAGACGGAGCTTCTTACTACTTCATAGAGATTAAAGTTCTATCTATATTACAAGGTGATTTTGAAAGAAGTTTGGTTAATAAGTTTTTCTCCTGGTAGGAACCTAGGATACCCTTAATCTGTTTTGCCATTTCAGGAGTACCATCTTAAAAATATTTTCTCATTATATTTAGCACACCATCTACATCAGCATTGATTATTATATGGTTAAGTTCCGGGTTAATCAACCCTATAGCGAAACTTTAACAGCTTATATGAATCAGATAATTTAGAAAATTTGTATCACCAATTACTGAAAAGATCTCACAAAATGAATGATATCAAATCTGAACTAATAACTTCTTTTTTTAATCTAAACCTCCTTTTATTTAACATATCTTCATATTCTTTAATGACAACTATTCTCCTTCTTTTAAGATAAGTAAAGCTTGAATCTAATGATCTGATTTACATTAAAATTCTTTTATGTTAAACATTTAATTATGTATATTTTTATCTAAAAATGACCCTCTTCCACTAAATCAAAGTTAAGATTTTAAAAGAGGCTTCCTATAACTTCATATCTACCCTAAAAATATATATAGATAGGTTTAGACGAAGTTTTGTAATTAAGTTTCCACCTCTGAGGTAACACTTATTCATCTCGGGAGGTTCACAACCCCATTATCCCTAGTTTGACTAACAAGTTCAGGAATACATTTATATTTTAAATTTTTCTTAAGATCTTAAGACTACGATTAATGTCACTATTAACAATATATTGGCCCGATTTAAAAAAAATCCCTTTGTAATTCTACGAGATTTATCATAATTACTTTTATTTAATCTCTCTAAATCAATTGATCAATCTCTAAATAGGTATTTTAACAAAAGATATATTAGTAGAATTTTGTTTAATGTTTTTAATATCAACGATGACAACAGTACCTACCTTATTAATTATCTAGAACAATATTATCAATTTTTCTACTTGCTTTATGAAGGTAATCTAATACATAATATCTTTTTTTAATCCTAAGTGATTTAAGCTTAAAAGAGTTTTTTGTCTTTAATTCTAATAACATAGTTAGTAAATATAAACTCTTCGGGTTTAGAATCCAGATATTTATATTGAGGGGTTTGCAGCGTGCCTTGATATTTAAAAAGAAAATTATTTGAAAAGGTTCTATTCTAAAAATATTTTTAGTCAAAAAGTTACTGTCTCATATCTAGTTGAAATCCTAGAATTGTAGTTCCTAAATAATATATTGAAAATTAAGACCACTAAAATTGATCTCCACCCTAAAACAAATAGATTTAGAGGAAGTTTTCTTTTAACATTTTTGATAAATGATAATCATAAACACTAAAAATCTGCCCTTATAAAGGCAGATTTTATAGTTTAAATATTTAATTAGTCTCTTCCAAACATTCTATCAAGAACCATAGCTATTATAACTACACCTAAACCTGCTTCAAAACCTAGTCCTATATCAACAACAGAAAGTGACCTTAATACAGGTTTACCAAGCCCTCCTGCCCCAATCATAGCTGCAATAACAACCATCGATAGGGAAAGCATGATACATTGGTTAATACCCATCATTATGGAAGGCATCGCACCTGGTAACTCAATTTTAATTAATATTTGCCACCAGTTTGCTCCAAAAGCATGTCCTGCCTCCTTCAGTTCACTATCAACTTGTTGTATACCTAAATAAGTTAATCTAATCGGAGGTGCTATTGCAAATACAACGGTCGCAATCACCCCTGAAACTGTACCTAAACCAAAGAACATCAATGCCGGTATCAAGTATACAAATGGAGGTATTGTCTGCATAAAGTCTAATATCGGCCTTGTAATCAAATCTACCACCTTACTGTGAGCTTTAATAATTCCTATCGGAATACCAATCACAAGTGCCACTACTACGGAAGTAATAATTGAGGCTAAAGTAGTCAATAGTGGCTCCCACATTTGTAAATTTAAAACTAGTCCTAAACCTAATGCAACAAATATTGACATTCTATAATTTTTTAACCTCCAGGCTAATAGTGCAAATATAGCAATAATGATTATCGGATGAGGGTAAGCTAAAATTGCTTCAAAGTTTTCTACCATCCACTCAATAAGATTAGCAAATCCATCTAGAGGTCCACTAAAATTATTTATTAGATAGTTTACAAGATTTTCTACCCAATTGCCTAATGGTATTTTAGTGGTTAATAATTGTATTATATTATTAACTTTAATCAACCTCCTTTACAAAAATATTTTACTAGCGGCATTCTTGTACTGAATACCGCTAGTTTTTATACTATTCTTCACTGTATATTATATATATTTATAAGAAGTTTAGTTAGAGGCTTTCTCAGCAATTACTTTTCTTGCCATTCTTCCATCAGTAGACTCTACACCATAAACCCATTGATTTACAACACTAAGGTTATTAGCGATCCATTGTTCAGCTACATCTTCTGGATCCATTTCTTGTCTCTTATACATATCTATCCATTTATTCTGCATTGGAGCTGTTACCTTGAATTGTTCTAAGAATTTATAAACATTTGGGTTTTCTTCTTCAAATCCAGTTCTAACTACTGTTAAAACACGTTCTCCACTACCCCAGATTCCTTCTGGATCATCTAAATATTTTAGATCAAACATTACGTTCATATAGTGGGGCTTCCAACCATTAAATGCTATCCATTCTTCGTCATTTACAGCTCTTTTTACTGAAGTAAGCATTCCAGCTGTACTACTAGCTTTAAGATTCCATTCTTCTAAATTGTAAGTGTTATTATCAATTGCATCTTTGATGATCAAGTTACCTTCATTACCAGGTTCAATACCATAAATTGTACTATCAAATTTATCAGCATGTTCGTTTAAATCAGCCAAGGATTCCACACCAGCTTCATAAACATAATCTGGCACTGCAGTTTTATAAACAACATCATGAAGATTTACCCTTACATTTTTAACTGTGCCTTTTTCACTATATTCATCAAAGTGGATTTTCATGGTAGGCATCCAGTTACCTAAGAATACATCTAAATCGCCTGTATCCATACCTTTAAATACTATTGCCTGAGAACCACTAGTCATTTCAGTTTCATAGCCTAAATTGTCTAATACTTTTCTTGCTACATGGGTTTTAACTGTCACACCAGGCCATTGCACATAACCAAAATCAATTGTATCGGTATCTTCTGCCGCCTGTACAGTACCTGCCCCAACAGATACTAAAGATAAACTGAAAACTAATATTAGTAGAACAGATATTGTTTTCCTTTTCATCTTTTATAAACCCTCCTAAAGTATTTTGTTATTCTTATATTAACTTTGTCCGTTTATATTAAACTTAATATTATAACTAATTTTTATCATACTCACCTTCTGAAGCTAAATTAGCCAGAACATTTGTTTTAACAATAATACCCAGTAGTTTATTATCATCATTTATTACAGGTAACGGAGCATTCAAATCAGCAATTTCTGCAAATAATTCTCTTAAATTTTCCTCTGGATCAGCTTTGGTAATATCTTTTATAATATCGTCAAATTCTTTATCCTCACCATTGTTTATAAGATCGACTACATCTTCAATATACACTATCCCCTTTAACTTTTTCTTTCTGTTTACTACAAAAAGACTGCTTAATTCATTATTTTTCATCTTATGAAGAGCAGTTCTCGGACCATCTTGTGGATATAAAAGTTCAACAGGGTTAGTCATTATATCTCGCGCAGTTAAGACTCTTGAACGATTAACATCTTCCACAAAACTTTCTACATAGTCATTTGTAGCATTGGTTAAAATTTCTTCATGATCACCTATTTGAATAATTTTTCCTTCTTTCATGATTGCAATACGATCCCCAAGTTTTAGAGCTTCATCTAAATCGTGTGTTATGAATAAAATTGTCCTTTCCATTTCATCATATAAATCTAATAATTTATTCTGCATCTCTTTCTTAATCAGGGGATCTAGGGCACTAAATGGTTCATCCATTAGCAGTATCTCAGGGTCGACTGCTAATGCTCGAGCTAAACCTACTCTTTGCTGCATTCCCCCACTAAGTTGTTCTGGATGTTGGTCTTCCCAGCCCTCTAAACCAACTAAATCTAAAGCTTCTTTCGTTCTTCGTAATCTTTCTTCTTCTTCAATTTTTTGGATTTCTAATCCAAACATTGCATTTTCTAGGACTGTTCTATGGGGCAAAAGAGCAAAGTTTTGGAATACCATTCCAAATTCTTTTTCTCTAAATTTTCTTAGCTCTTCTTTGCCAAAATCACATACCTCATGGCCGTCAACTTTAATTGAACCTGCTGTAGGCTCAATCAATCTATTTATACATCTTAGTAGTGTAGACTTACCACTACCAGAAAGACCCATTATTACAAAGATCTCACCTTCTTTAACATCAAAACTTGCATCATCTACACCAACAGTGCTGTTATTCTTTTCTAAAACTTCCTTTTTTGTCGAACCATTTTTTAACATTTTTAGTGCTTTTTGAGGTTTATTACCAAATATTTTATATAAATTGTTTACTTCTATTTTTCCCATGTTGCTTCCTCCCCTGATTATAATGAACAAATAAAAAGATCCAGACATATATGTGTAACACATATCACCTGAACCGTTATAAAGATTAACAAATATCTTATGTTTTGTCAAACTAATTATGAAGCTTTTTTATCATCCGTTTTTTTCACTTTCTTTGCAGTTTTTTTAGAAGTTTCATTATTTTTTTCTGAACTATTTTGAGAAACTTTTGAATCACTTTCATTATTAGTGGAATAAAACCCAGAACCTTTAAAAATAATTCCTGGAGATCCAATAATTTTTTTTACGTTTCCTCCACATTTTGGACAATTTTCTAATGAGTCGTCAGTAATACTTTGAAATTCCTCAAATCGTCCACATTTTTTACATTCATATAAATAAGTCGGCATCTCTTATATCCTCCTAACAACATTAACTATAAAATTAATTTTTTGAATTATTATAGTTTATACTTTTCCTATATTTATAATTTATATCATAAATAAATAATAAGTCAAGCTATTTTGCATATCTATTCCTATATCCCCAATAATTATATGCTTCAATAAGCAGGTAAAGTAAAAATAATAACCATTTTGAAATTGCAATGAAGTAAATACCCCCTATAAAGGTAGATAATATAATTGCATATAAACTTATTTTTTTTCCCAGATCTAATTTAATAATCTGCCACGGGGCAAGGCTTAAACCGACAAAAGCACCAGTTTCAACTTGGAATATTAAACCAGCTAATCCTACAATTATAAAAATCACCAACAACAATGCATCCATTAAAATTCCCTCCTTAATTTTACAACAGTCTCAATATGATATGTTTGTGGAAACATATCAACAGGCTGTATTCTTCTGATATTATAAAACTTCTCAAATTTTTTTAAATCACGTGCTAAAGTAGTTGGATCACAGGATACATAAATTATCTCTTCTATATTTTGATTAATTACGGTATTAATAATTTCCTCATTTAATCCGCTTCGAGGAGGATCAAAAATAAGAACGTCAGGTTTATTATCATTATTTATTAAATTCGGTATTTCTTCAGTAACATCACCTTGGATAAAACGGCAATTCTCTAAATCATTCATGGATGCATTATGTAAACTATCTTCAACAGCTTTTTTGTTACTTTCAATTCCGATTACCTTTCTATAATTATCATTTAAATAAAGTGCTATACTTCCAATACCAGAATAAGCATCTACTATAACTTCATTACCACTTAAATTAATATACTCTTGTACAGTATCATATAACTTTTTAGTCTGTAAAGTATTTATTTGAAAAAAGGAATCTTGAGTAATTTTATACTTCCTTTTCCCAATGAAATCATATATATAGTCTTCACCTTTAATTAAATAACTCTTATTACCCACCACTAGATTCGTATCTTTATCGTTAATATTTCTAACTATTCCTTTTAGTTCAGGGATTTCTTCCATTAATAGTTTTGCTATTTCGTCCAATTCTTGAAATTCTCTTCCCGTGGTTATAAAAGTTAGCAAAACCTGATTAGTACAAACACCAACTCTAATATGAAGATGTCTTAATAATCCTGTTAATTGATGTTCATCATATACAGATATAGATCCATAGTTATTTAACAATTTCAATGTATATCTTTTAATCCTGTTAATTAGTTGATGTTGGATATAACAAGTATGATTATCAACTACTTGATGAGTACCTCTTTTATAAAACCCTGCTATTATTTCACCCTCTTCATTTTTTTGAAAAGGTATGACAGATTTATTTCTATAAAACCAGGGATGATCTACACCCTTTATAGACTCTACATTTATCTCATCAAACTTACCTATTCTATCTAAAGATTCTCTTAAAATATCTTCTTTGAATTCTTTCTGTTTTTTATATCTTATGTGCTGCCATTGGCAACCTCCACACTCTTCAAAAATTTCACATTTAGGTTCAATTCTAAACTGAGAATCTTTTAGCCTTTTTATACTTTTACCATGGGCATAAGACTTTTTTACCTTAGTAATTTTTACTAAATGTTTTTCACCAGTTATGGTTTTAGGAACAAAAACTATCTTACCAGAAGGCAGATAACCAATTCCATCTCCCCCGTAAGTAATTTTATTAATCTCAATTACGTATTTTTTATTCCCTTCAGATTTATCAGTGTTATTTTTAATAATAACAACTCCTATAACCCATATATTCACTATGAAATTTATTTCTAATTAATCCCTAAGTTATTATATCACAGGTTTATACCCATATCAATTTGATATAATCTTCGGTATTCTAAACTTTGACCGTATAGATTTTATATATACCAGGAAACTACAAAAAGGGACTCCAGATTGAGAGCCCCTTTTAGCCAAATAATTTCTTATTATTGATTTATGTTACATATAAAACTTCCTAAACTACAACATAAATCTTCCCTAATAACTAGGATATCAGATCCTAGATCAATATGTGTTGAAGACAAATTCCAGATTGCTTTAATATTAGTTTTTTTTAATTCTTGTAAAACTCCTTCTATATCATCCTGTTGAATCGCTATAATTACTATTTTAATTCCCTTTTTATCTATTATTTTATCAATGGACTTAACGTTTTTTACTAAACACCCATCTAATTCACGACCAATTCTATCTAAATCATTATCAAATACTTCTGTAATATATAATCCCATTTCTCGGAACTTGTCATATCGTAATAAAGCTTTTCCAAGATTTCCTGCTCCTACTAATGCAATCTCCCATTCTTTATTTAGTCCAACTATTTCTTCTAGACGATTTTCAAGTTTATCTTTTTTGTACCCTTTGCCTTTTTGCCCCATATGTCCAAAAAAAGATAGATCTCTTCTTAATAACGTAGATTTTATACCTAATTTTTTACCTAATTTATCAGAGCAAATATATTCAGGTATCATATCATCGTTATCATATTTCAAACACCTATAGTAGGAAAACAATCTTTTTATAGTTGGCTCAGGGACTTTACCCATTTTTATATTCCTCGCTCCTTATATTCTGTATGAAGTAATTCATGGGCTTTGTGACTACCAGGTTCTTCTAAATATTCTTCATATAGTTTTTTAATGAATGGATTTTCATGTGATTTTCTAATTTTTTTGGAACTATCTATTTCATATATTGCATTCATTCTTTTTTCCAAAATTTCTTCATTAGTGGGTAGTGGTTGGCCACCGCCGCCAATACAACCTCCAGGGCAGGCCATAAATTCCACAAAGTGATATTCTTCTCCACTTTTGATTTTTTCAAGAATTATTCTTGCATTAGCTAATCCATGCACAACTGCCACCTTGACTTCCATATCATTTATTACAACAGAGCCTTCTTTTAATCCTTTTAATCCTCTTACCTGTTCAAAGTCAATATTACCTAATTCTTCACCTGTTAAAATCTCATAGGCTGTTCTTAAAGCAGCTTCCATTACACCACCACTTGAAGCAAATATATCTGCTGCTCCAGAGGAGACCCCAAGTAATTCATCATATTCTTCCTCATCTAAATTCAGGATATCTATTCCTGCCTGTTTAAACATTCTAGCTAGTTCTCTTGTGGTCAGTGAATAATCTACATCTTCAGACATTTCCTCTCTATCAAGTTCATATTTTTTAGCTGTACATGGCATTATAGAGACTACAACTAAATCCTCAATGTCAATATCATTTCTTTCAGCATAGTAAGTTTTTGCTATTGCCCCAAACATTTGCTGAGGAGATTTACAGCTGGATACATTATCTAAAAATTCAGGATATTGATGTTCTATAAATTTGATCCAGCCCGGACTACAGGAAGTAAACAAGGGTAGTGTTCCACCTTGTTGAATTCTTTTTATTAATTCTGTACCTTCTTCCATAATAGTCAGATCTGCTGTAAAGTTGGTGTCAAATACTTTATCAAACCCTAATCTTCTCAATGCAGCTACCATTTGACCAGTGGCTATTGTACCTGGCTTAGCTCCAAATGGTTCACCTATTGCTACTCTTGTTGCAGGAGCTGTTTGCACAACCACATGTTTATCTTCATCTTGTAAAACATCCCACACATTTTCATAATGATATACTTCATGTAAAGCACCAGTTGGACAGGCTAAAATACATTGTCCACAATTAGTACATTCAACATTACCTATACCTTTTTCCTCAAAAGTAGTTACAATTGTAGAAGGTCCTCTATTAGCAGTTGTAAATATTCCTACACCCTGTA
This sequence comes from Halanaerobiales bacterium, assembly GCA_046482435.1. Taxonomy (GTDB): domain Bacteria; phylum Bacillota; class Halanaerobiia; order Halanaerobiales; family M55B127; genus M55B127. Next base: position 10,689 of record JAWOEZ010000097.1, on the reverse strand, counting down.
TCTCTTCACATTTTCTAATACATCTTCCACAAGTTATACATTTATTGGGCTCTCTAACAATAGAAAAACTAGATTCATCAGTGTCATAGGCTATATCGATGGGTGGAACTCTAATCTCACTTACCCCTATATCCGCTGCTATTTCTCTTAAATCACAATTTTGAGAACGACTGCAAGTTAAACAGTTTAAATTACAATCTATATGATGGGAAGCTATAATTAACTCAAACAAGTTTTTTCTTACTTCTCTTACTGTAGGAGAATGAGTTTTAACAGACATTCCCTCTTCTACCTTTGTAGCACAGGCAGGCTTAAGGGTTTCTTCTCCTTCGACTTCAACAACACAAAGACGACATCCACCATATATTGATAAATTTTCTTCATAACATAATGTCGGTATATTTATATGTGCTTCTTCAGAAGCTTCTAAAATCGTCTTTCCTTCTTCAACTTCAACTTCTTGTCCGTCTATTTCTAATTTAACCATTATCTACACCTCCTGGCAACAATTCATTGGGATACTCATTTATCACTGATCCAATAAAGTTTAATGAACTTTGTCCTAAGCCACAACGAGAAGCCAATCTGATTGTTTCACCAATGTCTTTAATTAAATCTGTTTTATCTTGATCTATACCTTCACCTAACGCCTCTTTTAACATGTGGTGAACCTGCCTATTTCCTTCTCTACATGGAAAACAGGTTCCACAAGTTTCATCCATATAAAATCTCGAAGCATTCAATAATAAATCGATAAGTTCATGTCCTTCTGATACTACAATTAGTGCACCCGAACCCAAACTACTGCCGGCTTCTTCTATGTCTTCATAAGTATATTTAATTTTTGTCTTCTCTTTTGTCAAAATAGAGGTTGAAATTCCCCCTGGTATAACGAATTTTAACTCACCATTCCTTTTAATTCCTTTACCAAATTCTTCAATAATTTCTTTAATGGTCATACTACCAAATTCAACTTCATATAATCCTGGTTCATTTATGTCACCACTTAAACAAACCAATTTAGTACCTCTACTTCCTTCAGTACCCATCGCTTTATAAACTTCAGAACCTTGATTAATAATCTCTGCTGCAGTAGTTAATGTTTCCACATTATTGATTACAGTGGGTTCATCAAATAAACCTTTTTGAATTGGATAGGGGGGTTTTATTCGTGATCTCCCTCTTTTCCCCTCTATTGAGTTTATCAATGAAGTTTCATCCCCACATACATATGCTCCAGCACCTTTAACAAGTTGTAAATCAAAATCAAAATCACTGCCAAATATATTTTCGCCTAATACACCATTTTTATATGCATTCTTTATTAACTTATTAAAAGTCTTTATAGATTTTGCATATTCTCCTCTAATATAAATATACCCTTTATCAGCACCAACTGCATATGAGCCTACCATAATTCCTTCTAAAACCTTAATAGGTCTTTCTTCCATTAAATAACGGTCTTTAAAAGTTCCTGGCTCTCCTTCATCTCCATTACAAATAAAATACTTTGTATCGGATTCTTCGTTATAAGCAAACTTCCACTTTAAACCAGTTGGAAAGCCTGCTCCTCCTCTGCCTTTTAAGCCCGCTTCACTTATCTCTTCTATTATCTTTTTCCTGTCCATTTTAAGAGCTTTTTTCAAAGCCGGAAAATCATAATCTGATATACTTTTTAATTCTTTACCTTTTAAGAAGTATTTTTCATCCATTTTTCAGCTTCCCTCCTTTATTTACAATCTTTAAGAATATTTAAAGCCATATTTTCATTTACATGTGTATACATCTTATCATTCACCATCATTACAGGTCCTTCTCCACAATGGCCCAAGCACTCTACTACTTCTAATGTAAATTTATTATTATCCGTAGTTTCCCCATCTTCAATATCTAGATAGTTTTTTATGGTATTCAAAATATCTTCTGAGTTATTAATATGGCATGATAAACTATCACATATTCTAATTATATATTTGCCAGTTGGTTCAGTGTAAAACATAGAGTAAAAACGTATCACACCATAAACTTTTGCTCTGGGAACATCAAAATCTTTAGCAAGTTTGTCAATTTCACTCTCTGGAATATAACCATACGTTTCTTGAATATCATGTGCTTTAGCTAAAAACTGATCACTCTTCATTTGGTATAAACCCCCTTATTTTGTGAAATATTTCTTATGATTTGTTAAAAAAATCTGCTTTATCAATCACCAGTATACTAATGCAATTCTTGTGCCAAAAAACACAAAATAACAAAAGTATAATATATTTTTCACAAAATTAAGCGCAATTAGACCTTTTTTAATAACTATAACCACAAAATCATCCCGAAAAATGTAATATACAGCGCTTTTTAATTAATAAAACTCTAAATAATAATAATTTACCAAGTTTTTGATGCAGGCTTGCATCAATTTTAATTATATATTTCACATATTAATTTGTAAAATCCTTTAATTCAACATTTACAAGTGATGTAATTTTGCATTGAACTAATGCATTTCTGCATTAATCAAAATATTTCTTCATTTTTCTAACTACTGTAGATTGATTAACATCTAATATATCAGCAATTTCATAAGTAGTTTTATTTCTCTTTTTAGCTAATTTGAGAATTTCTTTTTCCACTGAACTTACTGCTTCTTTTAAGGGAACTATATCATTTACAACAATTTCTTTATCGGAGTCTTTAATTTTTTTTGGATTTAGATGTTTTTTCACCTTATCCTTTGTCACAATCTGAGAGTTTTCAGTTGTTACAATTAATCTTTCCAACAAGTTAATCATTTCCCTAACATTACCCGGCCACTCATGGTTTATTAGTTCTTCTTTTACTTCAGGATTGAATTTAACTTCCTTATCGTATTTTTTATTAAAAACTTTTGTATAATATTTAAATAATGGCATAATATCCTGGGTTCTTTCGTTAAGGGGCGGTATGTTTATTGGAATTACATTAAGTCTGTAAAATAAATCTTCTCTAAAATCTCCTTCTTGAACCCTTTTTTCTAGATTTCTATTAGTAGCAGTTATTAATCTGAAATCCACTTCAATTTGTTCTACCCCACCAATTCTAGTAACTCTATGTTCTTGAATTACCTGAAGTAATTTTACTTGCATATTTAAAGGCATTTCCCCTATTTCATCCAAAAATAAAGTCCCTTGATTTGCTTGTTCAATTAAACCTGGTTTCCCTTCTCTCCTCGCTCCGGTAAAAGCACCAGTTTCATAACCAAATAATTCTGATTCTAATAATCTTTCTGGAATAGCACCACAGTTTATTTTCACAAAGTCTTCTCTATTTTCATCTAGTTGGTGTATATATCTTGCAACTACTTCTTTCCCTACTCCAGAAGCACCAGATATTAAAATATTTGAGTTTGTATTGCTAATCTTTTCTACAATATTTAAAATTCTTTTCATAGCTTCTGACTTACAAACAATATGAGACATATCATCATATTGGTTTTCATCACGACTAATAGATAATTTTATTTCTCCACTACTACTATATTTATTGTCTACTGCCATATCTAGTTCGTTTATATCCCTCGCATTAACAATAACCCTGATGATTTTATTATTATCAGAAAAAACAGGTGTAGCTGTGGTTAAAAGTCTTTTATCCTTTGTGTTTTGAATAATTGTGATATTTCGTTTTTCTTTGAATGCTAAAAGAGCAGCAGAAGGATATATAATTTTTCTTTCTTCCAGTTCATTTAAACCTATATCAAATAATTCCTCTTGATCTAAGTTCACTATATTCAAGTATGAAGAATTTACTCTTTCTACATTTAACTCATCATCAATTACTAACATTCCATCATAAGAAGAATCAATAATACTATCCAATTCAAGATTTAAGTTTTTAATATCCTTAACTTCATTCCTTTTTTCATTTAGTAAGTATGGTAAACACATTTCAACTTCAGCCAAACCCTGATAAACAGCAGTGGCCTTCTCTTTGCAGGAATCATAACCACAAGCCCCACAGTTCAATAAATCATCTTCAGAAAATTTATTTGTTTTAGCAAGAATTTCCCAGACTTCTTCTTGAGTTGGTTCTTCTAGCATTTGATAATCTTTTTCAAAATTTACACTATAATTTATTTCTTTTCCAATTTGAATTCTATATTTTGAATTATCAAGTATCCCCCCCTTATTTATAAATTGATTGACAGCTATTTCTTTTTTAAAATGACTTTTTTCTGTCAAATCAACTCCGTTTATACAACCGTCACAGAACAACGCATCTACAAATTTTGGCTCAATTTCTCCCGTGGACATCATCTCAAATAGGGCTCTTAACTTTTTACTGCCCTCTACTTTCAAATAACGATCATCATTATCTGTTATCAAAGCTTCCCTCAAACCTCCAGCAATGGGAATCTCTCTCGATGAACTCTTTATTATTGAGGAGGTTTTCTCGCTTTTATTCTTTTTATGGTTTTTTTCACTTTTAAAAGTATTAAATTGATCTGTAAACATATTAAATACTTCCGTATATGTTAATACACCTTCAACTAAATCATTATCTGCAAATTCTGCTTTTTTAGCATGGCAAGGTCCGATTAATACAATTTTCGTGTTTGTAGAAATTATTGTTTCTAGATATTTAATTAATGCACCCATAGGAGATACAATAGGAGCTAAATTATTAACTAATTCTGGGTAATATTTTCTGACCAAATTTACAACAACCGGACAGGCGCTACTTATTATTGAACCATCAGAATTTTTAAGATATTCTTTATATTCCTCTATCATTAATTGAGCTCCCCATGCAACTTCATATACTTCTTTAAAACCTGCCTGGAGTAAGATTTCTTCCCAATCCTGATAAAATAAGTTGGCATTAAAGGCGGGAAAACTAGGAGCTAAACCAACAATTAAATCAGTATTATTATCTCTTAATAATGAGTTCACTGCCTCTACATAGTTTTTAACTTCTTTTGCTCCCTGTGAACAAATATTTACACAATTGGTACAGTTAATACATCTGCTTTCAATTACCTCTGCCTGACCATTTTTTACACGTAATGCTTTCACAGGACAGTTTCTTACACAGGCATAACACTCATGACATGAGTCTTTGATAGTAGTTACAAAGTTATTAATTGTAATCGCCCCTTTGACACTCTAATTTAATATGTGATACAATGATTTGAACCCACTATAGGAAGTTGGGAATAGAAGATGGCATATGGTGTAGTAATTTCTCAAATTCTAAGCCTTTTTATTCTCATATTTTTAGGCTTTGTTTTGAGAAATAAAAATATAATTAATGAAAAAATCAATAAAGGTTTATCAAATCTATTGGTAGATATTGCACTTCCTGCTTTAATTATATCCTCCATGATCGTAGAAATCAATAATGAACTGATAAATTACGTTAAAATTTTCACTATTATAACCGCAGTTATATACCTTTTTATTGTTGCAGTGACAGAGTTCACCGCAAGACTATTTAACTTTTCTATGCCGGAGGACACTGTCTTCAAATTCTTACTCATTTTCGGTAATGTAGGTTATATGGGTATCCCGGTCATTACAGCTTTATTTCCTGAAAATGGTATTATATTAAATGTGATAAAAATAATATTCTTTAACATATTTGTATGGACCTATGGTATATATCTTTTCACCAGAAAAGAAGATGAGAGTAAATTTGAATATGGAAACATTTTAAATAATGGTGTAATAGCAATTATAATTGGTTTCATTTTGTTATTTACTGGCTATAAACCCCCCGCTTTTATTACTGGTTCACTCGAAATGTTAGGTGATATCACATTTCCCATTTCCATGCTTGTAATAGGTAGTACTCTTGTAGCTGTAGATTTTAAACACCTTTTCACAAATAAATATCTGATTATGATAGGGTTAATGAAGTTAATAGTTTATCCTTTAATAGTTTTAATAACCTTATCTTTTTTTGAATTAGAACCTATAATATATCAGATTAGTGTGTTATTAGTGGCAATGCCTTCTGCTGCTCAAATAATACTGTTTGCCGAAAAATTTGAAGGTGATCATATATTTGCTGCCGAAGGTGTTTTTATTACCACTTTACTTTCTGTTTTTACTATTCCTCTTTTTATTTATTTAATAAACCTTATTTAAAATTCTATTCGCTCCGTGTAAAAATAGTTTGACCCCCTGTTTTAATATCTCCTCATCAAGGTTAAAATAAGGGGAATGAAGGGAATTGACAATTCCCTTTTCCTTATTTTGGGTTCCCAATCTCATATAGGTTCCTGGAACTTTTTGAGAAAAATAGGCAAAATCATCCCCACCCATAGAAGGTTTGGGTATTTCATAAAGATTTTCTTCTCCTAATTTTTCTTTGACTACTTCCCCCATAACAATTGTAAGTTCTGGGTCATTATATCCAGGCGGATATACAAAATTATATTCATAATCATAATCTGCCCTGTAAGTATTTGTTATATTTTCAATTATTTCATGAATTCTATTTTTAACTTTTGTTCTCAATTCATTATCAAAAGAACGCACTGTTCCTTTAATTACTGCTTCTTCAGGGATGGCATTAAATGCATCACCAGAATGAAAAGAACCAAAGCTTATAACCAGAGGTTTTAAGGCTTCGATCTCCCTGCTTTTAATTTGATGTAAGGCCACTATGATTTGTGACCCTATGGTTATGGGATCAATTCCATCTTCTGGACGAGCACCATGAGAACCTTTACCTTTGACTTTAATTTTAAAATAATCCGGAGCGGCTAAGATTTTTCCTTTTTTTATACCTACTTTTCCTGATCTGATTTCAGGGTTAATATGAAGTCCAATTATATAATCTACTTCTGGATTTTCTAATACACCCTGCTCTATCATCGGTTTAGCACCACCGGGACCTTCTTCAGCAGGTTGAAATATCAATTTAAGATTGCCTTTTATCTCTTTTTTCATTTCTGAAAGTACTTTTGCTGTTCCCAGTAATATTGAAGTGTGTCCGTCATGCCCACAGGCATGCATCACTCCTTCATTCTGAGATTTATAATTTACATTATTTTTTTCCTTAACTGCTAAGCCGTCTATATCAGCTCTAATGGCAAGAGTTTTACCTTTTTTATCACCCTTTATTAGACCTACTATCCCTGTGTTACACATTCTTTTATATTCAATACCAAATTCTTCTAATTTGGCTATTATAAAATCTGATGTAGCCGTTTCATTAAAAGCAAGTTCCGGATTTTTATGGAACAATCGCCGCCATTTTACCAATTCTTCTTGTAAATTATCAGCCTTTTCATTGATTAGGTTATCATCTAACAAGTCAAAAACCCCTCCCTCTTATCCTATCTTTTCCCCTATATTTACTTCTTTATCTGGACTTAATAACACTACCCCATCTTCAGAATATATTCCCAATACTAGAACTTCTGAAGTGAAGTCTGCAATCTGTAAAGGCTCAAAATTAACAATTGCAATAACTTTTTTATTGGCCAATTCTGTTTTGGTATATAGCTCTGTTATCTGAGCACTTGATTTTTTTATACCAATTTCTTCACCTAAATCTACCCATAATTTATAGGCTGGTTTATTTGCCTTAGGAAAATCTTTAATATCTATTATTCGGCCAACTCTGATATCTAAATCTTTAAAAGTACTAAAAGTGGTCTTCTCTAGCATAATAAATTCCCCTTAATAAGTATTTTATAGTAATTCACTCCTTTAAGTATATTATTGACATTAAAATACTTATAATATATCATTTATACAGGTTATGAAAAATATTCGAGGTGATACTTTTGGAAAATACAAAGTCAAAAAGGATGGGAACTGACCCGATTGTTCCCCTTTTATTTAGATTATCAATCCCCTCCATTATAGCAATGGCTATTCAGGCTTTCTATAGTGTGGTTGATAGTATTTATGTGGGACGTTTAGGTACTGATGCCTTATCTGCTTTATCATTAAGTTTTCCCCTCCAGATGATTATAATTGCAATTGCTGTCGGAACAGGTATTGGGACAAGTTCTTTAATCTCTAGATTACTAGGAAAGGGGGAGCGAGTAAATGCAGCAAATGCCGCAGAACACGTAATCCTTATTTCGCTCTTTTATGGTATAATAATTGCTGCTGTTGGTTATTTCTTTTCCGATAGATTATTATTAATTTTCACAAATGACCAAAATTTAATCAGGTTAGGTACCCGTTATATTTCTATTATATACATAGGTTCAATAGCCTTATTTTTCCCCATGATTTCAAATAATATTTTGAGAGGAGAAGGAAATACTTTTATTCCTATGGTAGTAATGGTAATTGGTGCTGTTATTAATATTGTATTAGACCCTTTATTAATCTATGGAATCTGGATCTTCCCGAAATTAGGAATCGAAGGAGCAGCGGTTGCTACGGTAACTGCTCGTTTACTCAGTGGAGTATACCTTGTTTCCATGCTGTTTAGTGATAAAAATGAATTGAAAATGGATTTAAAATCTTTTAATTTTGATTTTAATGTAATTGTTGAAATTTATAGAGTCGGTTTTCCAGCAATGATTATGCAATTTTTAGCAAGCTTCATGTTAGCGGGCATGAATAAAATACTAGCTTCATTTACAACTACTGCTCTTGCTGCAGCAGGTATTTATTTTAGATTACAATCCTTTATTTTCATGCCGGTATTTGGTCTAAACCAAGGTTTTATGCCAATAGTGGGATATAATTACGGTCATAACAATCCTAAAAGAATGTTAAAAACCATTAAAGTCGCCGGATTAGTAGGGTTTGCATTTACTATGCTTGGATTCATATTGTTCCAAACAATACCAGAGCAATTAGTTTCTCTATTTAATAACGACCCTGAACTCATTAGAATCGGTTCAAATGCCTTGCAGAGAATTAGTATTGCTTTTCCTATAATAGGGCCAGCTATAATTATTTCAACTACCTTTCAAGCTTTAGGGAAAGGGTTGCCGAGTCTTTTCTTTTCATTTTTAAGACAAATAATCGTATTACTTCCCTTAATGTATCTACTTGGACAATGGTACGGTTTGAATAACTTATGGTATGCATTCCCTATTTCGGAGGTTATCAGTATTATACCGGCTGCCATTTGGCTTAAATTCACATTAGACAAAGTAATACAGGAAATGGAAACAAGAAAACAGATGAAAAGATACTCCAACTAATATTACCTCCTGTTAGACTTGTTTTTAAATATTAGTATAAGTCCAATTAAAATTAATCCGATTGACCAAAACTCAGCTCCCAGATTGAAATCAATATTAAACCATAATTCAAGGATGAAAAATATACCTAGACCAAATAAAATATATCCGAGTATTTTCATCCTCTTTTCTTTTAGTTTCTTTGCGGCTTCTTCATCAATCTCAACTTCGTTTTCATCGTAATCCAGAGGCCTTTCAGGAATAATAATCCAGGCTATAATATAACCCAAAAAGCCCACTCCTCCCACAAAAAACATAATCAAAAATATTAATCTAACGATTACAGGGTCAATCTCAAAATACTCACCGATACCACCACAGACCCCCCCTAAAACTCTATTGTCCCTTGAACGATAAATTTTTTTTGCCATTTATTCACTCCCCCTCATTCTCAATTATTTTTTTATTTTATTAATTAAATTTGTTGTAAAACGGGCAGTCATCCCCCAAATAATATAATCTTTATATTTATAGAAATTTACAGGGTATTCAAAGTCGCGCCAATCATAATCTTTCCCATCTCTAATTAAATGATAAGGAAAATTTTCGTTAATTTCATGTCTGCAACGAATAGTATGAGTTTCTGGGTCGTTTTCTAAAAAATAATTTACAGGAACAGTAAATATATTCTTTACCTCAGCTCTATTAATATTTAACTGGTCCAAATCAGATATTTTAAGATAACCTGCAAAAGGGTAGAGAGCTATATTAAAAGGTGGAATTAGATAATCTAATTGACCAAATAATTCTATTTCTTCACTACTCACACCTAATTCTTCTTCGGTTTCTCTTACAGCAGCTTCTATAGCAGTTTCTCCTTGTTCAATTCTCCCTCCTGGAAAAGATACCTCCCCAGGTTGAGTTCCCATTTCTTCTGCTCGTATTTCATATAATAAATGTAATCTTTCATCAATCTCTATTATGGGCACAAAAATGGCATATTTACCTTTTACTCCCAGTGGTTCAATTCTACTATTTTTTATTTTCTTCTTAATTAAATCTATATACATAATTACACCTCAATTTGCTACGTTTATTTATTATATTATAATACATATTATATAAAAAAGACAACTGTGAACTACTCAGTAATCAATTACCGAGCTTCATAGTCGCTTGCTCTCATGTAATAAAGGATAAGTTTTATCCGTAAATCAATCAAGTTACCTATTCGGGTAGTCCGTACCCATTACCCCCATCTTGTTATAGATTCGGAGCTACTTTTTAAGCTATAAATCTGTGTTCATTCCATCTATATTTTGTTAAATTGTTTAAACTTTTAACTTGAATGTTCATCTCAGGTTTTTTCACCAGATTAATACCTATTAATTTGAGTTTATACTCTAATTGATGGTATATCTCATAAAAAGGGAGTTGGAGTAGTTTCTGGTTGTTTACCTTCCCGATATTATTGTCGGCTCTGATACCCTTAATATCAACGAATATCACCGTAATAATACTGGGTTTGATACAGTAATTAACTATCTTTTTAG
>JAWOEZ010000086.1:0-27410 GCA_046482435.1 Halanaerobiales bacterium | reverse complement strand
AAGATTATAATTATTAAAATCTAATTGTATGTCAGAAATATACCTTTCTTTTGTTTTTACAGCACCCCTAAGCCTAATATAACGGCTCTCGGACTGGGGAAGATTCTGGCTAAATTCTAATATTCCACCACTATTATAGCTAATGTCCCCGCTAATATCACCAAACTGAATACCTTCTATTTCCGGTTCCTCCAACTGAGTACTTAGCTCTACATTATATTCTTCCCTGGTCCCCTTAAACTGTCCTTCAAAATTTATTTTACCGCTGTAGTTTAGACTTTCATCGAAGGACCCCGGAACTTCTATTAAATTAAGCGGTACTTCTCTGCCGGTAAAGTTTAAATTTATTTGATCTCCTATTTCTCCTTCTATATCGATTATATCTGCAAAATTATAGATTATTGATACCCCAATTCTAACTTCCGGTTTATCAAGTTTTCCATTGATTCCAACTTCACCTTTAAAATCATAATCTAAATCATATGGTATCTCATAATCAGTAAGCCTAATTATTTCTTCTAAATTACCTCGTTCAGTATTGACTGTTAGGTCTAGATCGGGGTCTTCGAGGACAGTACTAACCTGGCCTAGCATATTATAATTAGAAGAATCCTTTTTTAAATTAATATCTTTAAATTCTATTGTACCATTATTATAACTGATCTGGCCACCAAACTCATCTGTTAGCAGTCTATTATACCTAAAATTATTAGAACTAAAGTTAAGGTCAATACTTGGTTCTGCAATTTCACCAGCAAGATTACCATCTAAATTAAACTGGCCTGCAGCATCAAAATCAATTCCTAATTCATTAAGGTCTAGATTGTTGGCCGAGAAATTGACATCTAATTTTTCTTCTTTGTATTGACCATCTAAAACTATATTAAAATCTCCTTTTCTAATAACTCCATTTTCTAATCTTATTATATTAGCAGGATAGGACCAATTAAATAAAGTCTTTACCTGGTCAAATTCATAGGTCTGACCTGCTATTGTAACTTTAGTATTATCTGAGACAAAATCCCCCTCAGCTTGCAGATCATCAATAGAGCCATGTAACCTCATTTCTGGTTTTACACTACCCATTATAGGGAGTTCAAAGTCTATAAATTTTTTCAATTTGTTATAATTTATTGCTTCAGTAGTCAATGTCAAATCTAAATTAGATTTGTCAAGTTCAAAATTGCGGCCGAGGTTTAGGATTCCCTTGCCATTAAACTGTTGGCTGTCAAAAACAAAGTTAAAATCATTGATATCTAGTTTGCTTTCAGTGAAAGTAAAATCAAATAATAGATCTCTTATAGAATAATCTTGATAACTCAATATCTCGCTTTCAATTTTGCCCTTTACAAAGGGATTACTAAAGTCACCTTGAATCAAAGTATCTATACTAATCTTATTTTGCTCTGCTAATTTAAAGTCAAAATTATGATTAAGAAAAGATAAACCTATATCTTCTCCTTTCAGTTTAACATAAATATTACTCTCTTTTAAGTTCAGTTCCCCAAACATATTCAAATTATCACCATTAATTTTTACATTACCTTCCTCAATAAAGAGTTTATCATTTTCATAAAGAAAATTTGAACTTACTTCTCTTATACCATTTCCTCTTAAAAGATTCTCTTCGTCAGGAACAAAACTAACGCTTCCACTGGCAATATTTTCCTTAATATTACTTGAGCCGGTTGTCGTCAGCTCAAAGTTGAAATCCCCTTCAATATAATTTTCTAAATCATAATCACGTATAGTGTCATCTAAATTAATATTATTATAATAATATAACGGTTTAATCTTATTACCTTTTACATTTAGATGATACTCATCTTTTGCAAGGTCATAAATGCCTTCCATCTCTAATTTACCACCATTTAAGGTCGCTGAATTTAAATTATCAAGATAAAAACTACCATCTAAATACCTTATTTTTGCATTCATATCTATAAATTGATAATCCATTATTGTCAGTTTATCTAAATTGAGATCTGATAATATACTTATGTTTTCTAAGTCACCATCTACATTAACAATAAAGTTACCTTCAGTAGAAAAATCATAATCGATTTCTTCCTTCAAAAAGTTGTTAATATACTGATCATCTAATTCAAAATTTTTAGCAATGAGTTCACCACTATAATTATTTTTACTCAAATCATATCTTCCTTGGAAATTAAATGAATTATCATTTATTTTAAAATCCAGATTATCTAGATACATTTTGTTTTCAGTGGAATCTAGATGAAGTTTGGCACCTGTAATATTTAACTTTTCCTGATAGGATTTATCTTTTAATTTAAATTCAAAGCTACCACTCGCTAGTTCTATATTTGCTTGATAACTTTCTATCTCTTCTTTTATTCCTTTAAGATGAAGAGCGATGGCCGCTTTCCCATTTAAATTATCAACTTGATAATCATTTAAGTCATCTAATTCATATTTATTAACCAGCTTTTCATATTCTGCTAAATCAATCTCCTCGTTTTTTAAATATAGGTCCCAATTATCATTGTCTAATTCAGCTGAAATACTAAAATTATTAGTAGGATAATCTTCTAAATTAATACCATCAAATACTGGACCCTTAAAACTAAACCCTTTTTTAATTTGTGCTCTAATATTGTTTTCTTGGCTATTAATTTTTATTTCTGTACTTAAAGAGTTCAGTTCATAAATACCATCGGGTTGGTTGTTAATATGAATGTTGCCCTTTGAAATATTAATATATACTTCGTCAATTTCATTAAATATGGTGTTTTTTATCTCAGTAAAAGTTATCTCTTGGGTTTGGCCTGTATCCTCAGGACCATTATAAACCAAATCAGGATTTTCCATATTTATATATTTGATAATATTAGCGGCTTGATTAGTTTCGTTGAAATAATCAAAAATTGAATACCCAATCTTAACTTTTGATACCCTGAGTATAAAATTATCACCAACTAAATTAAGGTCCTTAATGTTGATCTCGTTTAGAGGCCATAATTTAGCTGATGAATAATCGATTTGATATCCACTCTGCTCTTCTATATAATGTACAATCACATTTTGAGGATCTAACTCCACATCTTTATAAAAGAAATATCCCGCAGCTAGAATCAATATTATTAAAATCACTACAAATATATCTCTATAATCCATATTTATCCTCCAGCTCTCTAGAAAAAATTAAAGCGGTTTATATTTTGCTTTTATTGTTCCTTTTTGTCTTCTGGGATATTTTTTTCTTCGTCATCTTCTGGGACTTTTTTCACCTCAAAATCAAGGGTTAAAGTCCCTTCTAATACATAATCTGTATATATTTCTTTCCTTATTTCTGGTTTTTCTTCCGGTTTTTCAGGACTAATAGCTTGATCACTGTCGGGAGGTTCTTGTTCTGTTTCTTCTTCTTTGTCTTCTTGCAAATCATTAGAACCTCTTTCGATCTCCTCTTTAGAAATAAAAGAAGGATAAATCTGCAGCGATAATTCATTATTCATGGGAGCTTCTATATAGTCTGTTATCATTTCATCAAAACTTTTATATCCTTCAATTACGGTATGTTTCTGATCATTACCAGAATCTTCTTGAGGTTCCCTACGGTTGGGTAGACCACTAAAACCTCCGCTAATAGCGAGGGTTGCTCGCCCAATATTGATATCTTCAGGAATCTCTATTGAGACTTCTCTACTGATCGGATCTGAACGGTAGGGTTTAAATACTACATCTAACTTCAAATCACTACCAGGATATATCTTCTCATTTAAAACTTCTGCCTCCTGGATTAAAGCCACATCATGAGTCTTTGTGGTTTCAATATTAATATTAATATCATAAATATTTATCTCTTTAAATGGATTTCTAGTAATTAATTCCATCATCTTAAAATAATCAGATAAGGTTGAAACAGCAATGTCATTATTACTGTAGTACATATTATCTCTTACAATTTCACCATTAGGTAAGTTAGAACCCATAATTTTTATACTGGCCTTAGAAGTTCCATACCCGATTCTATCTAATGAACTATCTATGGTTTGTAGTATAATACTACTGCCTAATTCTGCCAGGATCTTTTCATCGTTGATAATCTGGGTCTTTACTTCTTTGGTAACACCTGATTTTTTATCTTCAACATTTACATTTAAAGGAATGATGTTAGGAAACTTATCTATCTTTCCTAAAATACCAGCATTTCTATCACTTTCAATAATACCTAATAGTTTATCTAAGGGACTGCCGACTTTAAAAGGTTGGGTACGGCTGGGAATGATAGCGTCTACATGTGCTCCACTCATTAAATAATTACTTTCCCCCTTGTTTAGAAAAGGGTGTCCAAAGGCATAAACATCTCTATCATCTACTAGAGTAACGGTGCCCAGGGAAGCAACACTTACATCCCCTCTTACTAGTTGGACAGCCACTGCACTACCTGCTTTTAAGTTGGGATTATCGACAGACTTTTGACTAATACTGGAACTACGCACAAAACGACTATCTTTAAGATCTAAGTTCTCTTTTAAACGATCAAAAGACCTTCCACTTAAACCCCCGATCATTATCGGGGTATTGGCAGCCTTTAAACCATCATAAAAAGAAACTTCTTCCGGGTTCTTTTTTAAATTAAGCATCTCTTTAATAGGTGTAACTAAAGCAAATTGGTGGTCTGCATCCTCCCACTTATAACTAATAGCTCCAATAAGTTTATCGTCTATATAAACAGGGCTTCCACTCATCCCGGATGCAATTCCACCGGTTTTTTCGATCTTTTCACCGGAAGCCTTAATTAATATCAGATCAGTATCTAGGTTTTGGTTATCTATAATATTTATAATCTCAATAGGAAACTCTTCCACATCAGTTCCTTTGAATACAGTTTTAGCATAACCTTTTTGCCCCGCTTCTATATTATCAACCATGATAAGTGGTGGTTTTTCTGCCCGGGCAGAAATATTAAAAATTGTCAGTAATAATAAAAAAATCACCAATGTTTTTAGATATCTATTCAAGTTATAAAACCCCTTCCAAATATTAACTAATTCAGCATCTCACTGGAAGTTAATATTTCTTTTAACCTATCAATTTCTTCTAGTGCAATACCTGTACCCTCTGCTACACAGGATAACGGCGAATCTGCTAAAGCAACCGGAATCTGAGTTTCTTTAGACAATAAGGTGTCCATTCCATGTAATAGAGAACCTCCCCCGGTTAAAATAATACCTCTATCCATAATATCAGATGAAAGTTCAGGCGGGGTTTGTTCTAATACGTGTCTAACACTCTCTACGATTGTTGTAATACTTTCTTTAAATGCGGCTACTGTTTCATGGGAAGTAATAGTGAGGTTTTTGGGCATACCTGACATTAAATCCCTACCTCTTACGTCATGTTCTTTACTTTCCCCTTCTATCCAGGCAGAGCCGATTTCCATTTTGATTTCTTCAGCCGTTTTTTCACCGATTACCATATTATATTTATCTCTCACATAGCGCGCTAAAGCTTCATCAAATTTGTCTCCACCAATTCTAAGGGATTCGCTTATTACAATTCCTCCCATAGAAATTACGGCTATTTCAGTGGTTCCTCCCCCTATATCTATAATCATACTGCCGCTGGGGTCTTCAACCGGAAGGCCAGCGCCAATAGCTGCTGCCAGAGGTTCTTCAATTAGATATGTATCTTTTGAGCCTACCTGTGAAGCGGCTTCCATTACCGCCCTTTTTTCAACACCTGTTATACCTTCTGGTATACAGATCATAATTGTAGGTTTAAATAAGAACCTTCTTTTAACTACTTTTGAAATGAAGTGTTTTAACATTAATTCTGTTATTTCAAAATCTGCGATTACTCCATCTTTTAAAGGCCTAATCGCAACAATATTACCGGGTGTACGGCCTAACATACGCCTGGCCTCTTTCCCCACTGCAAGAACTTTATCATTATTTTTATCTATTGCGACTACAGAGGGCTCTTGGACTACAATCCCTTTCCCTTTTTCATATATCAATACATTCGCTGTACCTAAATCAATTCCTATTTTTTTTGATAATCCCATAAATTAATTTACCTCCTTGATGTCTTAATAAGAATGTATTTATCTCTAAGATTAACTTTTTACCATATATTATACTATTTTGCTTCCCCTCTCTGATATAAGACACAGGGTTTAACAATATTGAAGATAACGTCATCAAGATCTGATATTTTGATATTCCGATAACAACATGAACTATTACTAAAACCATCCCATTAGAAAACAAATCTAAAATATAGGTTTACCTAAAAGATTACAGTTTAAAATAGAAACCAAAAAAGATCTGACTTCAAGTCAAACTATATATAACAATCTTTTCTTGATCTAATTATAAATAAAATATTAAAACCCTGGGTTGTAGTACCAGGATTTCAAAAGCCTTCACCATTATTTCAATCTCTTAATAGCTGCTCCAAGACTGGAAAGTTTTTCCTCTATTCCTTCATAACCTCTTTCCACATGATGGATTTTCCTAATCTCAGATTTCCCATCTCCAATTAAACCTGCTAGTATTAAAGCAGCCCCTGCTCTCAAATCTGTAACAGTTACTTCTGCACCTGATAAAGGGCTTTCTCTAATTAAGGCACTGTGCCCATCTATTGTAATATCAGCTCCCATTCTTTTTAACTCATCCACATGCATAAATCTGTTTTCCCAAACCGTTTCTTTTATTATACTAGTCCCTTCAGTCTGTGTTAAAAGTACCATCATTTGAGACTGGAGGTCAGTCGGGAAACCCGGATAAGGGAGGGTCTTAACATCAACTGAATTTAACTTACCACTTCCCTTTACTCTCACCCCAGAAATATCCTCTTCAATTTCTAGGCCCATTTCATGTAATTTGGCTATTAAAGACTTAATATGCTCTGTTAAAACATTCTTAACAAAGACATCACCTTCGGTTAAAGCAGCAGCGATCATAAAAGTACCTGCTTCAATCCGATCCGGTATAATTCGGTGTTCTTTTCCTTCGAGTTTATTTACCCCTTCAATCTTAATTATATCCGTACCTACACCTTTAATCTTTGCACCCATTACAGTCAGGAAATTAGCTAGATCTACCAGTTCAGGTTCTCGAGCTGCATTTTCTATAACAGTTTTACCGTCTGCTAGGCTTGCAGCTAACATTATATTAATAGTTGCTCCAACACTGGGATAATCTAGATAAATCTTATCTCCGACTAAGTTATCTGCTTTTACCTCAACAATTCCATGATTTAAAGATACATCTGCCCCAAGGGCTTTAAATCCTTTAAGATGGAGGTCAATTGGTCTATTACCAATATTACATCCCCCGGGCAAAGAAGTCCTGGCCTCACCATATTTTGATAACATTACCCCCAAAATATAATAGGAAGCTCTTAACTTTTTAGCCAGTTCTTTATCGGTCTCATATGTATTTAAACCTCTAGGATCTATTTCAACAGAATGACCGCTCCGGTTAACTCTAGCACCCATCCCTTGAATAATTTCACATAAGTTTGATACATCTAGTAAATTTGGAATGTCTTTTAATATACTAGGAGAGTCTGCTAATAAAGCAGCCGATAGTATAGGTAAAGCAGCATTTTTGGCACCATTAATTTTAACTTTTCCTTCTAAAGTGTTACCACCATTAACAATAAATTTGGCCAATTTATATGCTCCTTTCATTGTTGAAAAAATACTCTATGTTATTTATTCTATATCCAATTAAAAAAACCTGCATTCAAAGACTTTACATTCTTAGTAAGAATAACATATTTTTTGTGTTTTTTCAACAATTCGAGACATTAATTAAAGCTATTCACGATAGGGCTTTACCAATATTTAATTAGGAAGTATTTTTGTTATCACTTAAAGAAAAAAGCCCCTTTACAGGGGCGTGATTGTAGTATATATCTTATTTGTTGTTTTAATAATACTCACTATGGTGATTTTCGGCTGCTTTAATTCGGGCAATTGCTCTTTCCATAGCTCCTTCTGCTCTAGCGTGATCTATTTTTGCACTGGCTTCTTCTAGTCTCTCTTTGGCTCTTTCTCTAGCTTCTTTAGCTCTATCAAGGTCAATATCTTCAGGCATTTCAGCAGTTCGTGCTACTATATTTACCTGGTCAGGTTTAACATCCATGATTCCTTCACTAACAGAAATAAAGCGATCCTTATTATCTATAGTGGCCCTAATTACTCCGGTCTTTAGTGCAGTAATTAAAGGAGCATGGTTAGGCAAAATACCTATTAAACCATCCACTGCTGGAGCTTCAATAACATCTACCTTCCCTTTGAAAACAGTATCTTTTGGTGTTATTATTTCCAACATGATTTTGTTTTTAGAAGCCATTATTATTCACCTTTTTTCTCTTCAGACTTTTCTTTCCTGTCCTGGCTTTCTGCCCTTAAACTTTCAGCTTTATCAACTGCTTCCTCGATTGTTCCTACCATGTAGAAAGCTTCCTCTGGTAAGTCATCATGTTTGCCATTTATAATTTCTTTAAAGCCTCTTATCGTATCATCTAACTCCACATAAATACCTTCCTGGCCGGTAAACTGTTCGGCCACAAAGAAGGGTTGTGATAAGAATCTTTCAATTCTTCTTGCTCTATCAACCACAATTTTATCTTCTTCTGATAGTTCGTCCATACCTAAAATAGCGATTATATCCTGCAGGTCCTGATACTTCTGTAAAATCTGTTGAACATCACGAGCTATTTGGTAATGCTCCTCACCTACGATCCGGGGATCCAGGATCTTCGATGTTGAATCAAGGGGATCTACGGCTGGATAAATACCCTTCTCTACAATCTGTCTTGATAAAACGGTAGTCGCATCAAGATGGGCAAATGTTGTAGCTGGAGCAGGGTCAGTCAAGTCATCAGCAGGTACATAAATGGCCTGAACTGAAGTTATTGAACCCTTTTTGGTAGAAGTTATTCTTTCCTGTAAAGCTCCAACATCATAAGCTAGAGTCGGTTGGTATCCAACTGCAGAAGGCATTCTACCTAATAAAGCAGAAACCTCTGAACCAGCCTGTATAAAACGGAATATATTATCAATAAATAAAAGTACATCCTGGCCAAGTTCATCACGGAAGTGTTCAGCCATTGTCAAACCGGCTAAACCCACCCTCATTCTAGCCCCCGGGGGTTCATTCATCTGACCGAATACAAGAGCTACCTTATCAAGGATATCAGCTTCCTGGAATTCGAGCCAGAGGTCATTACCTTCTCTGGTTCTTTCTCCAACCCCAGAGAATACGGAATAACCTCCATGCTCAATAGCAATATTGTTTATTAATTCCTGGATTAAAACGGTCTTACCAACTCCGGCTCCTCCAAAGAGGCCAACTTTACCTCCACGGGTATAAGGAGCAAGTAAATCAATAACTTTAATTCCAGTTTCAAATATTTCGGTCGAAGTTCTCTGTTCATCATAACCAGGTGCCTCCCTGTGGATTGGCATCTTCTGTTCGGTTTCAATTTCACTTTTATTATCGATAGTATTACCTAAAACATTGAACATCCTGCCCAAAACCTGTTTTCCAACAGGAACACTAATCGGGCCCTCAGTATCTACTGCCTTCATCCCTCTTACAAGACCATCAGTTGAGTCCATCGCAACACAGCGGACTCTGTTGTCACCCAACTGCTGCATGACCTCAATAACTAATACATCTTCCTCTTTTTTGTCCTTAATAACTTTTACTGCATTATATATTTCAGGTAAAGTTCCTTCCGGAAATTCAACATCAACAACCGGTCCTATTACCTGAACTACTTTACCAATATTTTGGTCGTCACTCACAAAAATTCCTCCTTTATTTCAAAGCTTCAGCCCCACCGACTATTTCAGTAATTTCTTTTGTAATAGATGCCTGGCGGGCTCTATTATATGATAATGTTAAATCATCAATCATCTCATTAGCATTTTCTGTTGCTGAATCCATTGCAGTCATTCTGGAACCGAATTCACTTGCTTTAGCTTCCAGTAATATTGAATATATTGTATTATTAACATACTTAGGTAAGATTATATCTAATATTTCCTGGGGAGATGGCTCACAAATATAATCTACGTGTTCTTCACTGGCTTCTTCGCCCCTTTCAGTAAGTTCGCGATCTATTTCTTCTGCATTAACCGGTAAAAGATTAATGTTCTTAACTTTCTGATTAATAGCAGATTCAAAATGAGTATATATAAGATTGATCTGCTTAAATTTTTTCCCTTTGAATATTTCAATTACCTCATCACTTATCTCCCGAGCAAAATAAAAGTCTGGGTAATCAGCAAGATCATCATACGATTTAATAAAGTCATAATTCCTTCTCTGAAAATATTTTCGTGCCTTGCTACCAAGCGAGTATATTTCTGTCTTAGGATTTTCTTTTAAAAATTCTTGGGCTTTATCAATCACACGAGCATTATAGGCACCACATAAACCACGGTCTGAACTGATAATAACGAGTAGTGTTTTATCTCCTTTAGATTTATGCAATAATGGATGCTCCGTTTTCTGCTCGGTATATTTATATACATCAGAAAGTATTTTCCTTGTTTTATTGAAAAACGGTTTTGCTGCCCGAGCTGTTTTTTGGGAGTTCTGCAGTTTGGCTGCAGAAACCATTTTCATTGCTCTTGTTATTTTTTTGGTATTCTTTACACTAGTAATACGTCTTTTAATATCGCGCATCGTTTCCATAAACATTCACCTCAACTTTTTAAAAGGTTGTTCGTGCACTTTTATTTACAACCTTTTCTAACTACTTCCGATTATGCCAATTCTTCCCCAGGCTCTACGATACTTTCTTTAGTTACTTCGAATAACTCCTGAAATTCTTCGATAACAGAAATTAGCCTACTTTCTATCTCATCGGTTAACTTACCAACAGTTTTGATATCTTCTTTTAAATCCTGGTAGTTACTATCTACATAAGAAAGTAATTCATCTTCAAATCTGTTCACATTGTCGATAGGAATATCATCGAGATATCCTTCAACAACTGCATATATAACTATGATCTGTTTTTCCACCGACATCGGGCTGTACTGGGGTTGTTTCAATGATTCAACAATTCTCTCACCACGGGCTAATTTGTTCTGTGTTGTCTGATCAAGATCAGAGCCGAACTGAGCAAAAGCCTCTAACTCTCTATATTGTGAAAGGTCTAACCTCAGGGTACCAGCAATTTCTTTCATTGCCTTAATCTGAGCATTACCTCCAACACGAGAAACTGATATACCAACATTAATAGCCGGCCTGACACCTGAGAAGAACAGTTCACTTTCTAGATAAATCTGGCCGTCAGTAATCGAGATAACATTTGTTGGAATATAAGCCGAAACGTCACCGGCCTGTGTTTCAACGATCGGTAAAGCAGTAAGTGAACCCGCCCCTCTTTCATCACTAAGTTTGGCCGCCCTTTCAAGTAAGCGGGAATGTAAGTAAAATACATCACCAGGATAAGCTTCACGCCCCGGTGGTCTTCTCAAAAGAAGTGACATTGCTCGGTAAGCAACAGCATGTTTAGATAAATCATCATAAATAACTAATACATCTTTATCCTGTTCATACATAAAATGCTCACCCATTGCACAACCTGAATATGGAGCCAAATATCTAATCGGAGCAGGTTTTGAAGCGGAAGCTGAAACCACAATTGTATATTCCATCGCCCCGCGTTCTTTTAATTCCTCAGTGATCTGAGCCACTGTTGATTCCTTTTGTCCAATCGCAACATATATACAGATTACATCTTCATCTTTTTGGTTAATAATTGTATCAATACCGATAGCTGTTTTACCAGTCTGACGATCACCAATAATTAATTCGCGCTGACCTCTACCAATCGGCACCATCGAATCAATAGCTTTTAATCCGGTCTGAAGTGGTTCCTCAACGGGTTGTCTTTCAATTACACCGGGTGCTTTTTTCTCTACCGGTCTAGTTTTATTGGTCTTTATTTCACCTTTGCCATCAAGCGGCTGACCGAGGGCATTTACAACTCTACCTAATAATTCTTCGCCAACCGGTACTTCTACTACATTACCGGTTCTTTTTACAGTATCACCTTCACTTATCTTTGTTTCGTTACCGAGTAATACTACCCCAATGTTGTCTTCCTCAAGATTTAAGGCCATTCCATAGACACCATTTGGAAATTCCAATAGTTCATTAGATTTAGCATCTTCTAACCCATATACATGGGCAATGCCATCCCCAACATCTAAAACTGTTCCTACTCCAACAGATTCAATTCTTTCATCATAATTTTCAATTTCTTTTTTTATTATCGAACTAATTTCTTCTGGTCTAAGATCCATTGTTACACCCCTATCTCCTGTAATGGATTTTTCTTGATTTTATCTTCAAGGGATTCTAATTTGCTTTTAATACTGCCATCTATTAGATAATCACCAATTTTTATAACCATTCCGCCGATTATGTCGGGATCACAGTCTTCTTTCATTTCTATTTTCTTATCCACATATTCATCTAATCTTTTTTTCAGCTTTTCCCTTATGGCTGAATTCATTTCTATAGCCGTTGTAACTTTTACTGTTATAATGTTTTCATGTTCATGTACAAGCTTTCTGAAAGACTCTAAAATAATTTCAAGAAAATAGATTCTTCTTTTTTCAATTAGAAGCATTATGAATTTAAAGATCTGTTCAGATAATTTATCTTTAAATATCTCTTTAAATACAGTTTGCTTTTCCTCTACTAAGACCCTTTGGTGAAAAAGGGCCTCTTTTAAAACTTCATTTTCTTGGAGGGTTTCCCAGAACTCTTCTAATTCTTCAAAGAGTTCACCCATATTGCCCTTCTCTTCACCTAAATCATACAAGGCTTTGCTGTATTGTCGGGCGATTTCATTTTTTTTCACTGAACATCACCCAATTTCTCTTCATCAAGTTTCTCTATATATTTGGCGATCAGTTCTTCATGTTTATCACGGTTTAATTCTTTACCGATCATCTGAGCAGCAGCCTTTAATGTAACATCAGTAAACTCATTTCTGATTTCATTTCTGGCTTCTACTTTGGCCTGTTGAATTTCAGCTAATTTGTCCTCTTCAATTTTTTGAGCCTGATCTTTTGCTTTACTGATAATTTCTTTAGCACGTTCCCGTGCTCTTCTTTCAGCCTTATCAATTATATCAGAAGATTTATCTCTGGCCATCTTAAGCTCATCTTTATATTCTCTTTTTAACTCCATAGCCTCTTTATGTTCCTGTTCGGCTTCTTCAATTTCGTTTTTAATTGTTTGCTCTCTTTTATCTAAGATCTCCTTGATGGGGCCGTATAAATATCTTTTTAGCAGCCATAACAGCACTAAAAAGTTAAATACCTGCCATAACAAGGTCGAATTAATTTCAACCAAAGTCCTTCACCTCCCGTAAAATGAAAAATATCAACATGGGAATAATTATATAAAAATTAATTAATGCTAAAAAGAGAGGGATTAAATCCCTCTCATCTACTCCGTTATATAGTAAAGATTAAAACAATCGCAATAACTAGGGAATATATACCAGTTGACTCTGCAACAGCCTGACCTAAAAGCATTGTAGTAATAATATTTCCTCTTGCTTCAGGATCACGGGCCACAGATTCAACAGCTTTACCAGCAGCATAGCCCTGACCAATACCAGGACCTATCCCAGCAATCATAGCAAAGCCAGCTCCTAATAAGGCAGATGCTCTAATGATAGTATCAATAACTTCTGGTGAAAATTCTACCATCTTAATTTCCCCCTTTCTCAGATTTATCATCTTTTAATTCTTTATATTCTTGTAATTTATTTTTTAATCCACCTCTGGCCATATCTAAAATTACCCACATTATTACTGTAAATTTCATCATGAATAAACCTACAGCAGCAGCCAGGAAGTTTAAAGAAGGATTTGTCCTAGCAACAACTAGAACCACAAAATAAATTGCATACTCGATAAAATATCTGTTCCTAATAAATGTTTCTGCCTTCTCTTCTTTCATATCAAGTGATCTTTCAATATTTATTACCCTTAACCTTAAAATTAAAGTGCTTATCAGTAGGCCGAAGACAAAACCCAATAAGGTTTCAAATTCTCCTGATATCAGGGAATATGCAATCGGTAAGCTAGATACTAGATATGTCTTCTTAATTATTTCAATCTGCATTCGATCTGGATTATTAATATACTTCATAACTTAAACCCCAAGTCTTTTTAAGCAAAAACTAAATAAATAGCAATCACAAGAGAGTATATACCGGTGGACCCGGAAATGATCTGGCCTAAGAGCATCGTGGTCACAATTGCCCCCCTTGCTTCCGGTTGTCTTCTTACACCTGAAGTAGCCTTCCCGGCCGCATAACCCATACCTATACCGGGGCCAACTCCTGCAATTAAAGCAAGACCGGCAGCAATTACAGAAACACTTCTTATAATCATTTCAATTGTTTCAGGTGAAAATTCAATCATAAAGTGTCCTCCCTTCTGCCAAAAGATATTTCTTAAATTAAGATTTTGCTACTGTTTAGCTACTGCGATATAAGCAATAGCGACCATACCAAATATTAAAGCCTGGATTAAACCGATAAATAAATCAAACCAGGCGTGTAAAGGTACAGGGATTAAACCTGGTGCAGCCTGATAGATTAACGTTATAATGATTCCCCCACCGACTATATTCCCAAAAAGACGGAAGGAGTGGGAAATCGGTTTTGCAAGTTCACCAACTACATTTAAAGGCAGTAAAAATATAACGGGCTGTCCAAAGCTCTTGATATATCCCCAAATCCCCTTTTCTCGCATGCCTTCAAAATGACTTACTAAAAAGACAACAAGTGCTAACCCTAAGGTTGTATTTAAATCCGCGGTTGGGCTGGGGACTCCAGGAACTAAACCGATCAAATTACTGAAACCAATATAGATAAAAATTGTTGCAATAAAGGGCAAAAACTTCCAGCCTTCTCCTTCTATCATCGGTTCAATTTGATCATAAACTGCTGTAATAAAAAACTCAGCAATGTTTTGTTTGCCTTCCGGTCTTAGTTTTAAATTCTGGGTTAAATATTTGGCTAATATAATAACTAATATAACAGATACCCACCCAACAATCAGGGTATCGGTAACCGGCAAATATGATTTACCAAATAGATGAGTTATCGTCTGTGGACCGGGATTCATAGCAAAATCTCCTTTCTAAAAATTAATCTTTATTATAATCTTCATCATCCTGCATGGATCCCTTGATCAGTTGATAATCTGAAAAAAAACCGGATCCTATTCCAATCAGGATTCCTAATATCTTAAATAAAAAATTATATCCTAACCATTGGTCTATCTTAAGTCCGAGGTAAAATCCTAATCCAATATTAACAATGATTACAATTCCAAGTTGGGTCAAAAGTCCCATCGTTCTTAAAATTCTACGCCAATCATCTTTTTTCATTATTATAACCTCTGACTTACTATATTTTTTTTACAATTCTACAAATAGTTATTATATCACAGGTTAATTTCAATTTCCAATAGATCTGAAACTTTTAAATATGTATAAATCTTATTTTAAAGAAATAAAAAAACCATGATTATCATAGTTTAAATAATAATCGTGGCTGGTCTTTTTTATTTATATTGTTAAATATATCACAAAGTATTATAGATTTAAATTATTAGTTTCCTTCTTCCCATAACTTATTCTCACGGGTTAGTTCGGTTGAAAATATTCCTAACCTCCAGGCCCCATAAATTACCCCGGCAACTGCAAGCCCGAAAAGGATCATTCCATTTTTAATATTAAGTCCATTTATAATTAAAGCAGTTAGACCTAATAAAATACTGCTCCCGTAAACTATGATAACAGCCTGTCTGTGGCTCCAGCCAAGTGCCATCAGCCTGTGGTGGATATGCCCACGGTCTGCTTTTCCAATTGGCTTATTGTGATAAATCCTTCTAACAATTGCAAAAAGGGTATCGAAAATTGGAATTCCTAGAGCTAAAATTGGAACAACTATAGTAACGGCAGCCGCACTTTTTAAGGCACCAGTTACAGAAATTGCAGCCAAAATGTAACCGGTAAACATCGACCCTGAATCACCCATAAAAATTTCGGCGGGATGAAAGTTATATTTTAAAAATCCGCTTAGACTACCGGCTAGAGCAATTGCTAAAAATGCTGGTATTAGGCGAAATTCCTGCATCGCAACAGAAAATAATGTTAAGGTAGCTATAATAGAAATACCCGCAGCTAGCCCATCAAGACCATCAATTAAGTTAATGGTATTGGTGATACCAACAATCCATAATATGGTGATTGGTATACTAAAATACCCCAAATAAATCATACCACCTAAAGGATTAGTAATAAAATTAATCTGAACTCCATAATATATTAAGATCAATGCCCCGCCAATTTGACCTAATAACTTCATGAGCGGAGAAATTTCAAAAATATCATCGATTAGGCCCAGGGAAAATATAAATGTCGCTCCCAACATTATCCCATATGTAGACAGGGAGTGATCATTAAAGATATAATAGCTAATTATAAAAGCAATAAATATAGCTATCCCCCCTGTATTAGGAACTGGCCTATTATTTACCCTACGCTTTGAAGGAAAATCAAAAACACTGTAATAATTAGCCAATTTTTTTGCAAGGGGTGTTAGGGTAAAGCTTATTATTAAACTGATTATAAAAGTCAATACGAATTTGGTGATCACTTTAGGTCCCTTCTTTAAATAGAATTATTTTGTTCCGTACAACCTATCTCCTGCATCGCCAAGTCCAGGTACTATATAAGCATGATCATTAAGTTTTTCATCAATTGCCGCAGTATATATATCAACGTCAGGATGTTCTTTTTGAACTCGTTCGATACCTTCTGGAGCTGCTATTAATATTACAAGTTTAATATTACGTGGGTTTTTTTCCTTAACATACCTAATTGCTGCAGAAGCAGAACCTCCGGTAGCTAACATGGGATCGACAACAATTAAATCCCGTTCTGGCACATCAGTTGGTAATTTACAATAATATTCGACTGGTTCCAGTGTTTCGGGATCTCTATATAAGCCCACATGACCCACTTTGGCTGTTGGAATTAATTCTAATACCCCGTTTAACATTCCAAGCCCTGCTCTTAAAATAGGAACAATCCCAAGTTTTTTCCCTTTTATTATTTTAGATTTAGTCTTACAAATAGGTGTTTCTATTTCAACATTTTCTAAGGGAAGGTCTCGAGTCACCTCATAAACCATCAAAGTAGATACTTCATCAACTAATTCTCTGAATTCTTTTGGCCCCGTATTTTTATCCCGGACTAAAGTTAATTTGTGTTGAATTAAAGGATGTTCAATAAGTATAGTTTCGCTCATTTTAATATATATTCCCCTTTCAATTCCTTAATAATTTAGCCTTTACCACTCTTAAATTAAGTTTTCAAGAAATCTCCACCAAAGTTTACACCTATTATTTTTTTAGGTTTTCTTATAAATTAATTCTATAAATACCTATTACATTATTATTTATCAAATAATCAACAGCTAATTATTTTCTTGTTACCCTAACTTTTAATATTCTAGATTAGTCCACTTTTTCCTGCCTTTTTACTCTTTACTCATTTTGGCCAAAAGTTTTTTTACCGCATCTTCTATCTCATCTCGTGTTTCTCTATATTTATCAACTTCAAAACCATAAGGATCTAATATATCACGATCTTCACACCTTTTAACAAAATGTTTAAGTGTATATACATTCTCATAATCGTACATGTCTTGAATAACTTCTTTGTGACTATTTGTCATGGTGAGTACCTTATCATTTTCTTGTAAGTCTTCTTCCATTAGACTTTTGCTTTTATGGTCTGAAATATCAATTCCTTTTTCTTTCATAACCTTTATAGCTTCCTGGGAGGCACTTTGACCTGTTGCTGCATTTATGCCTGCAGAAGCCACATTAAAATCTTTTAAATTATTATTTTCAATATATTGTCTAGCAAAATATTCTGCCATCGGACTCCGACAAGTATTTCCTGTACAAACAAATAATATATCCATATTTATTCTCCTTTTTTAAATAATTTTGACAGCTGCTTTTTTAAGTCTATTCATCACAGCTTCACCGATATCTTTATCAGGGACTTCCTCTATTAAAATAAGTTCAAATTCCTTTTGGTCGGCTTCCCTTAATAAGTTAAATAAGTTATGAGCTATATATTCTAAATTGTCTATAGAACCCATGTTCAGAATTTTTGCCAAAATTGAAACTTCATCGATCTGGCCTAGTGTTTCATTGGTCAAAATAACTAATGTTTTTTTATTATTGATATTATTTTGATCTAAAAGCTGTTTTAAATTATTATTTTTAAAAATCCATAAAGGAGTATGAGGGGCATAATGTTTATATTTCATGCCGGGCGATTTAGGATTTTCCACTTCTACCTGATTAATCGTTTTCACCTGAAATGAATCTCCGATTAGATCACCGATCATTTTTCTCGTAATTCCCCCCGGCCTTAAAATGTTTACACTAGTTTCCTTCAATTCTACTACTGTTGATTCAACCCCAATATTACAAATTCCCCCATCAACGATAAGGGGGATTTTTCCATTTAGATCATTATATACATGTCGGGCTCTGGTGGGAGAAGGAAAACCAGATGAATTAGCACTGGGAGCAGCTAAAGGCAAATTGACTTTTGAAATCAATGCTAGGGCTACAGGATGAGAGGGCATTCTTACGGCCACAGTATCAAGTCCAGCAGTAGTAATTGCCGGCACCCTTTTACTTTTATCAAAAATTAATGTCAACGGTCCTGGCCAGAATTCATTAATTAATCTCTCGGCTATTCTTGATACATTACCTTCAATCAAAACAGGGAGTTGATTTTTGTCGGCAATATGAGCGATAAGGGGATTATCACTAGGTCGCCCTTTTGCTGCAAATATTTTCAAAACAGCTTGTTTTTCCAAAGCATTGGCACCTAAACCATATACCGTTTCTGTAGGGAAGGCAATAACTTCATTTCTTAATAAATATTGAGAAGCTTTTTTTATAGCGGATGTTTCAGCTATCTGTTCGATAAGCTGTTTTTTTATTAAATTATCCTCTATTTTCACAAGCTCTGTATTATACATCCTTTTACCCCTTATACGCTATTACAAACCGTTCCCGGTCCGCATAATCTTGTCTGACTTCAATCTCTTTGAAATTATTATGATAGAATATTTTTTTGACATCTTCTGCCTGCCTGTGTCCTATTTCTAAAGCTATCATCCCCTCGGCTTTCAACACTTTTTGTGACTGTGGAATCAACTTTTTGTAAATTTCCAGACCTTTCCGTCCTCCGTAAAGGGCTTTATGGGGCTCTCTTTGAACTTCAGGTGGTAGTTTATGCATTTCTTGCTCACTAATATAAGGTGGGTTAGAAACCAGGAGATCTACATTGCTAATTTCCCTTTTAATAAGCGGTTTTAAAAGATCACCTTTTGTCACCTTAAGTTTATCACTTAGAGAAAATTTTTCAATATTTTTTTTAGTAACTTCTAATGCATCTTGATCTATTTCAACACCTAAAATCCTGGCATTTTTTAAATAATGCCCCAAGCTAACCATAATCGCTCCACTACCAGTACCTACTTCCACAATATTTATCCTGTCCATATCTTTTTCTTTAAAATGATCAATCAAATATTCTACGAGAATCTCAGTCTCCGGCCGAGGCAGTAAAACATTTTCATTTACATAAAAATCAAGAGACATGAACTCTTTATGGCCTGTAATATATGCTACCGGTATATGTTGAGCTCTTTTTTTTATCATTTCCCGATACTTAGCAATTTCTTCATCTTTTAAAGGATAATCAAAATTTACATATAACTTTATTCTTTCCATATCAAGAAGCTCAGCGAGGAGCACTTCAGCATCTAGTCTGGGATTATCAATATTATTTTTTTCAAAATATTGTTCTGTATTGACTAAAACTTCTTTGATATTCAATTCTTACACCTTCTCTAGTTTTTTCAAAGTATCTTCTTCAATTAGAGGTTCAATCACTATATCTAATTCTCCATCTAATATTTTCTCCAGTTGATGCACTGTTAAATTTATCCGATGGTCGTTAACCCGGCCTTGTGGGAAGTTATAAGTTCTTATCTTTTCACTTCTCTGTCCGGTACCAACCTGACTCTTTCTGGCTTCTGCCCGTTCAGCCTGCTTTTCTTTCTCCCGTTTTTCCTTTAAACGGGCTCTTAAAACACGCATTGCCTTTGCCTTGTTTTTATGCTGTGATTTTTCGTCCTGACAGGAAACGGTCAAGTCTGTTGGCTCATGAGTAATTCTGACAGCAGAATCTGTAGTGTTTACACTCTGTCCTCCTGGGCCACTGGAACGAAAATAATCTATTTTTAAGTCATTAGTCTCAATGTCAACGTCTACTTCTTCAGCCTCAGGTAAAACGGCAACTGTTGCAGTTGAGGTATGGATTCTTCCACTTGACTCTGTGGATGGTACTCTTTGCACTCGGTGGACGCCACTTTCATATTTTAAACGTTTATATACCTCTTTTCCTTCCATAGAAAATATGACTTCTTTAAAGCCGCCAACACCAGATTCATTAGCATTCATTAACTCCCATTTCCAGTTATTATTTTCTGCATAACGGGTATACATTCTAAAAAGGTCAGCTGCAAATAAGCCGGCTTCATCTCCACCGGCTCCAGCTCTGATCTCTACTATTACGTTTTTTTCATCGTCAGGATCTTCCGGTAATAACATGATAGGAAGTTTTTCTTCTAGTTCTTCCAACCGGGGCTTAAGTTCTTCTAATTCCATTTCAGCTAATTCTTTCATCTCGGAATCTTCTTCAATTAGTTCTTCAGCCTCTTCAATTCCTTCCTTAATCTCTTTATATTCTTTATAATATTTAACAAGCTTTTTTAGTTTTGCGTGTCTTTTTAAAAGTTCTTGATATTTATCAGAATCATTCATTACTTCTGGATCACTGATCTTTTTATTTAATCTTTGGTACTCTTCATACTTTTCTGCAAGCTTTGCTTCTAAATCAAACATCTTGTTCACCTCTTTCTTCTTTTGGTAGTACACCTTTGAGAGCAGTTATGGCAACTTCTAACATCTCATCATCAGGTTCACTTGTTGTCAATTTCTGTAACCAAAGTCCTGGAGTAGCTAATACTTTAATTATAGGATTAACATCTTTACCACCAGCAAGTTTGATCACTTCATAAGAGGTTCCTGCTATCACAGGTAAAAGCATTAAATGGTATAAGATTCTTAATAAAAAAGGCGGCCTACCGAAAAAGGAGAAAAATAATATACTTAAAATAATAACTATGAATAAAAAATTAGTGCCACATCTTGCATGCAGGGTAGTAAATTCTCTCGCATTTTCTATGGATAATTCCTGTTCGGACTCAAAATTATGAATTACTTTATGTTCTGCACCATGGTACATGAAAACTCTTTTAATATCATCCAATCTTGATATTAAAACAACATATAATAAAAAGGCTGAAACTTTAATTAAACCTTCCACAAGGTTTAAAACCAAATTATAACTTATATATTCTTGGATTAAAGCAATAATACCAGCAGGTAGAGCTACAAATAATAAGATAGCTAACCCTAATGAAACAAGTATAGTTAGGCCCATCTCTAAAGGTGTAAGCTCTTCATCTTCTTCTGTAACCTGATTAGCAGCAAAACTTAAAGATTGCATACCAAGAATTAAGGAACTAAACAAAGCTACTACACCCCTGATAAAGGGCCAACCTAAAAACTTGAATTTCTCGCTTAATGGGGTTAAGTTCCTTTTTTTAACAACTATTGAATTGTCGGGTTTTCTCACTGCTATCGCCAGACGATTTAGGCCTTTCATCATTACTCCTTCAATGACAGCCTGTCCGCCGTAATCAACTTCTTTACTCATCTATATCTCCTTTTGGTTTGTCTTTTACTTGATGGCAACTTCTACATCTTGCCTCATAGTTTTCGGTCGCTCCAACCAGAATAATATCATCATCATAAGGAGCTGGTTCCCCATCAATTAACCTCTGTGTTCTTGTCGCAGGGTCTCCACACTGTAAACAGATAGCATGCAGTTTTTCTATATATTCTGCCCGGGATAAGAGTTCAGGTACGGGCACAAACGGTTCATTCCTAAAATCTCTATCTAGACCAGCTACAATAACTCTCATACCTCGATCAGCTAGATCTTCTATAATTTCTATAATACCTTTTGAGAAAAATTGAATTTCATCAATAGCAACTACCTCAGTTTCTTCTCCTAATCTATCATATAATTCTTCGGGGTGATCAACGGATATCGCTTCAATACTATCTCCACTGTGAGAAACAACGTTATCATTACTATATCTATCATCAATAATAGGTTTAAACACTTTTACTTCTTTTTTTGCAATTTTTACTCTTCTAACCCTCCTGATAAGTTCTTCGCTTTTACCAGAATACATCGGCCCGGTTATCACTTCAATCCAGCCACTATTATTAATCTTATACATGCAAGTTTACTCCTCTCCTATTATCTTCTTTATTTAAATAAGAAAAAAGCAGAGCGAAAGCCCTGCGTTATTGTTAATGAAATAACTATTCTTCTTCAGTTTCATCTTCTTGTTCATCATTAGAAAAACCATATTTCTCATTAAATCTTTCAACCCTACCACCTTTAGCTGCTCTACGCTTCTTACCAGTATAAAATGGATGGCAGCTGGAACAAACCTCAACACGCATTTTATCTCTAGTGGACATGGTCTTATATTCTTCACCACAAGCACAGGTTATAGTAGTTTCTTTAAATTCTGGATGTAATTCTTTCTGCATATATTTCACCTCTTTCTTAGCAGTCTTATCTTTTAATATATGTTTTGTTTTTGATTTCCTTCTTGACAGCTAGAATTATTATAACATAGTAAATTTTAGGATGCAACCATCCTACATTATACCGGAAAGATCCTATTTTATCAAGATTTTTTTATAATTTGCCTTAAAGCAGTCAGCAGTTCTTTGTTGTCTTTGGTATTTTTAATCTGCTTGATAAATGTATTCATAATATCATAAGGCCTGGACTGCGTGATCTGTTTGCGTAAACTCCACATCACATCTAGTTCTTCATCATCAAGAATCAGTTCTTCTTTTCTGGTTCCTGATTTCTGGATATCAATAGCAGGGAAAATTCGTCTTTCTGCAAGGTCTCTGCTTAAATGAAGTTCCATATTGCCTGTTCCTTTAAACTCTTCATAAATTACATCATCCATTCTACTACCCGTTTCTATTAGGGAAGTAGCTAATATACTTAAACTTCCACCTTCTTCGATATTCCTACCCGCACCAAAGAAACTTTTTGGAAAGTACATTGCAGAGGGATCTAAACCACCAGAAAGGGTTCGTCCGCTCGGCGGTACTGTAATATTAGAAGCCCGCGCCAATCTTGTTATACTATCTAATAATACGACAACATCATACTTGTGTTCTACAAGTCTTTTAGCTTTCTTTAGTAACAACTTAGCAACCTGAATATGCTGTTCAGGCGCTTCATCAAAAGTAGAACTAATTACCTCTGCATCAACTGATCTCTGCATATCCGTTACTTCTTCGGGCCGTTCATCAATAAGCAGGATCATTAATTTAACGCTTGGATAATTATGTCTTATGCTGTTTGCAATCTTTTTTAATAGTACCGTTTTACCCGCTTTGGGAGGTGAAACTATTAGACCACGCTGCCCTTTACCGATCGGTGAAATAAGATCCATAAGTCGGGTAGATACATCCTGTTGATTATATTCGAGCCTTAACCTTTCATTAGGATACAGTGGTGTTAAATCTTCAAAATAAGCCCGGTTTGTAGCCTTTTCCGGATCTTGGTAGTTCACCGCTTCTATCCTCAATAAGGCAAAATATTTTTCGTTTTCTTTCGGCTCACGAACCTGGCCCGATACTACATCACCAGACCTCAAATCAAACCTTTTGATCTGAGAGGCTGAAATATAAATATCATCACTTGAAGGTACATATTTTGAAGGCCTTAAAAATCCGTAACCCTCATTGGGTATGATATCTAAAACACCTTCCGCAAAGATGTTGCCCCCTTTTTCAGTTTCGTTTTCAAGGATGGCAAATATCAAATCCTTTTTCCGCATAGTTGAATATCCAGATATATCTAAGTCTTTCGCCAGATTGTGTAATTCTGTAATTGTCTTTTTTTCTAATTCACTAATATTTAACAAATATAAGACACCTCTCTTTTAAAATTTAAATAGAAACTCCTAGTTGAAATAATATATAAAAACCTAATAAATATACTACAAAAACCGCAATTGAATCCCAGCCCATTCCAAGAAATTTCCTTTTCGATTTATAAAATAGACCTACTATAAATATTGAAGCCATCATGATACCAATAGAAGCAGTCACTAAATGAAACATACTTACCGAGGAAAGTATATACCCATCTCTAAAAAAGATATCTCCGAAGAATATTATGCTCATATTAAAAATATTACTACCCAAAACATTGCCGGCTGCCATGTCATAAGCTTTAATTTTAACTGCTGAAATCGCTGTTACCAATTCCGGTAGGGAAGTGGCCGCCGCTACAAGAATACTGCCAACAAAAGTATGGTCTATCCCTGTTAATGTCGCTATATTATCAGCAGAGATAGCCAATCTCACGCCGGCATATACAATTACTACGGCCGAGATAAAAAATCCAAGTGAAGCTTTTTTAAGGGTAGTCTCTAAGAAGGGAACCTCTTCTCTAATATTATCATCGAGAGGATTTTTCTCCTCAAACCTTAAGATTAAAAACATGGCAAGAAAATATGTAGCGATGAGAACTATACTATCCAGACCAATACCTAATATTCCCAAACTATAATTTGTAAAGTTTGCAATTATTATTGAGATAACCACTATTGCTGATAAAAGTATCCCCCAGGCCCCGGTCATTACATGCGAATAATTCAAACTCTGTGAAAGCGGCATTTTATTATCATGCATTACATCTACAATTCCTAAAATCAATAAATTAAAGGTATTACTTCCGAAAGCATTCCCGACAGCAATATTAGGCGAACCTAAAATAGCAGAAGTAGAACTCGTTACTACTTCTGGTAGTGAAGTTGCCATTGCAATCAGGGCAAC
The DNA here is from genome assembly GCA_046482435.1 of Halanaerobiales bacterium. GTDB lineage: Bacteria > Bacillota > Halanaerobiia > Halanaerobiales > M55B127 > M55B127. Next base: position 2,260 of record JAWOEZ010000086.1, on the reverse strand, counting down.
CCCAATAACCGCCTGGCCAAACCCAGTCTTCTCTGCTATTACATCTCCAAATCTTGAAAGATAAGTACCAGAAAGAATAATAAGACCAGCCATTATTAAAAACTCTATCCAAATCTCTAGCATATATTGCTCCTTTCAGTATATATAACAGAAATTAAAAGGAAATGGTGGGATAAAAGGAAGGATTAAAGAGGTAACAAGCTTGATACCTCATACTTTATAATAACTCTAGGCTCTATTTTTACTTCCTAACATTGCAATCTTTTCTTCAACTGCAGCTTTGATAGCATCTCTTCCAGGTCCACAATACTTACGGGGATCATATAATTCCGGATCTTTATCAAATAATTCTCTTATTTTAGCGGTAAATGCCTGCTGGAAAGCAGTATTTACATTTACTTTATTTATACCCATTGTTACCGCTTTACGGACATCTTCTTCAGGCACACCTGAAGCACCATGTAAAACTAGCGGCATCTCCAATCTGGAATTTATATCTTCTAAACGAGCAAAATCTAATTCAGGCTTACCCTTATAAACACCGTGAGCAGTACCTATTGCAATAGCAAGGGCATCAACCCCGGTTTTTTCTACAAATTCTTCAGCTTGATTTGGTTTAGTAAATTTAGCATCTTTATCTTCAACTACTACATCATCTTCGGCTCCCCCGATTTTCCCGAGTTCTGCCTCAACTGTAACACCTACACTATGAGCTACTTTTACAATCTCTTTAGTCATCCTAATATTTTGTTTGAAAGGAGATTTAGATCCATCAAACATAACTGAACTAAAACCCTCTCGAATACATTTCATTATTATCTGATAACTGCTGCCGTGGTCAAGGTGAAGAGCGACCGGAAGATGAGTGTCTTTAACAGCAGCTTTCACCATATTAATAACATAATCCATACCTATGTATCTAATTGCACCTTCACTAGCCTGTAAAATCAAAGGTGAATTAGTTTCTTCTGCTGCCCAAATAATTCCCTGTAAAAACTCCATATTATTAATATTAAATCCGCCAACTGCGTAATATTCATCATTAGCTTTTTCTAAAATCTCGCCCATCGGGACTAAGCCCATGATTATTCCCCCTTATATTTATTGTCAGACCATTTATTTTCTGGCCTATTAATATTTTTTATAACTATATCTTCTTGTTTTTTTATTTCATTAAGCTGTGCTTCTGTCTCAGCTGAAATATTTAGAACACTTCCACAACCTCTACATTTTAATTCTATCTTATTTGAGTATAGTTTAATATCTATATCATCACTTCCACATTCACAGTATAGTTTTGAGAGTGAAGCCCGATCATGAATCGTATTGAAAACCTCTAATAGCAATTCTGGTTCCCGAAAATCATTTAAACCTAATTCATCAGCTAAAACCCTGAGTTCTTCTTTCTGCTTGTTTAATTCTTCTTCTAATAATTCCCGATTACCATAGGAACCTATATCTAAACCGGTCTTTAGACATTTAAGATGGTTTATGGCTTCCAATGTCCAGAACTCTTTTCTATCTAAAATGCGCCGGTGTTTTTCATCACATAAAAAGCAATTATACTCCAGCTGAATATATTTATCCCCTTTTTCTTTTATTCTTGCCTTAATACTACCGCAAGAACATCTCAACTCGAATAGCTTATCATCTCGAATCTGAAATATATTTATTTTATTTTTCTCTAATCTACCACAATGGTGGCATCGTAGAGCTATTTCTATAGTTTTATCGAGTAACATAAGTAATCCTGTTAGAAATAACAGGGTTCACCCCCCTCAAATTAATACTTCTTCAATGAAATAAAAAATCCTCCATTAGAGAGTAAAATACCATTATCTTAGGGGGAAAGCTAAGCTTTTGTACTTATAGTTCAGCCACTGCTTCAATCTCAACATTCACTCCTTTTGGCAATGCGGAAACCTCCACAAAAGCTCTAGCTGGAGGTGCTTCTTTGAAGTAATTTCCATATATTTCATTTATTTCATTAAAATAGGAAATATCATCAGTATAGATAGTAGCTTTAACAACATTACTATAATCCCCACCTGCTTCTTTTAAAATAGCTCGTGAACTACTCGGCATTGAAATACCGAGCTTCATAGTCGCTTGATCTTATGGGACATAAGATGAATTTCACCCGTAACATCGATCAAGTTACCTATTCGGGTAGTCCATACCCACTACTCCTATCTTTTTACAGACTCGGAGATACTTTTAGTTTATATTTTAAGCTACAAATTTATCTTTATTCCAAGAA
>JAWOEZ010000091.1:0-42800 GCA_046482435.1 Halanaerobiales bacterium | reverse complement strand
TCTCTATATCTCAAAGTTGTACTTACACCTATTAATTGCATTAGTAAATTCATTTCTTCAGCTAATTTTTCATCATTAATATGAATTTCTTTACCATCTTCATAACCATACCCATCAAAAAAACCTTCAATAAACTTAGTTATTGTATTAACATTTGCTGACCAAATCCAATTAGGTAATTTATTGTATTTTTTTAAATCATAACTGGTTTTTAATTTATTAGCAAATTCAGAATTATAAATATAACCCCTCAACGAATTTTGATACCTGGGATCTAAAATAACTTTCATATCATAATTTAGATGATTTTTTATAAACTTTTTAACACGATTAATTAAATTTGTTTCCTGTTTTTTAAATGATATTTGGACACCTCTTAATACCTCTTCTTCATATCTACTATCATATAAATAATTACCGTCAGCAATAAATAACCCCATAAACCAAGCTAAGTCATCTGATATAATAGATTGTTTATTTAATATTTTACTAGCATCTTTTGTTACTAATATAAAATCATCTAAATCTAAATCTTTAGCCTTTTTAGTGGTAATACCATCTTCATTAAAAACAGCAACTAGATGATTAGCAGATACACGCATTGTTTTACCATCTTTAGCTGTTATGTTTACAATATTATTATCAGTAGTTTTCAAGAATTTACTTATCCTTGCCCATTCCAATTTCCCGTTGTTTGGATTTAAGGAAAGTGCTTCTATTTCATTATTAGTCTCAAACCATTCATTGTCTATTTTTTTTCCCCTATATTCTTTAAAAATTTCTTCAATAGTATGTTTCTTAATATTATTATTTTCTTTTATTAATATTGTTTCTTCAGGATAAAGACACATACTCCTTGCATCCTCAGGATCCATATCTGAATTAACAAAGTTACTAAAATAAGGTATACCATATTTAGCTGTCATTTCCCAAATTGGCTCTAATTTTGGGTTCTCCCAATCAAAATCAGAAGTAATATTATATGTAGGAATCGGGAATGAAAAAACCCTGCCTTTAGCATCACCAGCCATCATTACTTCAGCAAATGCTCTATTAAACATATCCATCTCTTCTTGGAATTCTCCATAGGTGCTTTCTTTCATTTCTCCACCTATTATTACTGGTTGTTCTTCAAAATATTTAGGAGCCTTAAGGTCCATAGTGATATTTGTAAAGGGAGTTTGAAAACCCACCCTAGTTGGAACATTCATATTAAATAGAAAGCCCTGCATGGCCTGTTTAACCTCTTTATAGTCCAAATCATCATAGGCAATAAAAGGAGCTAATAATGTATCAAAATTTGAGAAAGCCATTGCCCCAGCCGCTTCTCCTTGTAAAGTAAAGAAGAAATTAATAATTTGACCTAATGCTGTTTTTAAATGTTTAGGAGGGTTACTTTCTATTTTGGTGGGAACACCTCTAAAACCAGTTCTTAAAAAATCTTCTAAATCCCAGCCACAACAGTATACACTTAAATTACCTAAATCATGGATATGTAAATCACCATTCATATGCTTTTCTCCAGCTTCATCAGGATATATCTCTTGTAGCCAATATTGAGCAGTAACTTCTGAAGAAATAAAATTGTTTAAGCCCTGTAATGAATATCCCATATTGCTGTTTTCTTTTACTTTCCAATCCTCTAATTCTAAATAATCGTTTACTGCATCAACAGCATCATTAAACATCTTTTTCGTATCTCTAATTTTTTTATGTTGTTCTCTATATAAAATATAGGCCTTTGCAACTTCAGCATAACCTTTTTCTATTAATACTTTTTCCACTAAATCTTGAATTTGCTCTACTTCTGGTATTCCGTCTTCTTCAAAAAATATAGTTAAATAGGAAACAACTTCCTGAGTTATCTCTTCCCCGATTGTCTCTTTTTCTAAATCAACTGCTGAGGCTGCTTTTAAGACAGCATTTTTAATTTTATTTCTATCAAACTCTACAGTGTTTCCATCTCGTTTTTTAACATATTTTAACGGCATTTATAAAATCCCCCTTTTAAAAATAAAAAACCTAACTTAATATACAGTTAGGGTATTTAAAACACTTTACCCTGTCACGAAGATAAAAGCAACAAATCATTATCAAGCAGTTATCCTGGCTTGGACATCTACACATCAACTACCTTCCCCATCTTAATGAGTGGTATATAACAGTTAATGCTATTCCTCACAGTGGCGGACCCGCTCAGGGTTTTCACCTGATTCTCTTTTAAACTTTCAAAAAATGAAAGTACTTGATAAAAATATATTATATATTATTTTATTCGTTAATAACAATAAATATCCTGCTAACTAAATTATAAAATCATATTAAATCCAAAAATAATTAAGATAATACCCGCAATAAAATCAGCGTATTTTTCTAAAATTATAATGTTTTTCAAGTATCTTATTATCACTAATGATATATAAGTAAATAAAGATGCTACTAAACCAATTATAATTGATTTATATAGCATATTGAAAAAAAATTCTTGATGTAATACAGAAAACCCAACTCCTAAAGCATCTATACTAACACTTATCCCTAACAATATCACGGATAGAATATCCAGTCTCCTATAAATACATTCTTCTTCTTTTTTAAAACCTTCTCTAAATAATATAATTCCAATTGCCAAAATAATAAAACCACTCATAACATCACTAATTTTTATAATCTGGGTATTAATAAAATCCCCTAATAATCCTCCAAGTAATGCTAATAAAAATTGGAAAAATCCAAAGGAAATAATTAAAGAAAAACTATTTCTTGTATTTAATTTTGTTCCACACGCTATTCCCATAGAAACTCCGGAAGCATCTAGAGAAAGTGCAACTGCTATCAAAAATATTTTCATTGCTTATCCCCAATCTATTATATATATTGACACATCTTTATATATTAACAAATAGATACCTTAAATTTTAGAGCAAATTTATCTTGTTTCTATTTTTTTCGATCTATACAACACTTTTTGTATTTCTTTCCACTCCCGCAAGGACAAGAATCATTCCTGTTAACCGCTCCCCAAATATTATCATGTAACTTTTCAATTTTAGACTTTATTAAGCGAGGAGGACTGCCTCTCTTTATTTCTTCTACAATTTTTTCAAAAAAAGGTTCAGTATAGGAATAAAAAGCTTTGTATCCCTCACACATATAATTTATATTATTTTCATCTAAGCGATTTTTAGGACATCCTCCATGACAGATAAAATAATATCTGCATTCACTACATGTTTTGGGTAGTTCTTTATACTTGTTTTTGCCAAAAGTATTTTGTTTAGGTGAGTTGACCAACTCTTTAAGGGGAGTATCATTAATATTTCCGATTTTATATTCGGGAAATACATAATGATCACAAGCATAGAGATCACCATTATGTTCCATCGCTAATGCTTTACCGCATTGTTTTGAAAACATACATAAAGTTGGCTCTCTACCAAACCAGGCATTTACGCATTGTTCAAAAAACTGGACATATACCTCCCCATAATCATTTAATAACCAGTTATCAAATATTTCTATCATAAATTTTCCATACTCTTTAGGCTCCACAGAGCTCTCAGTAATATTTCCATCCAAATCAGTTTCTACGAGAGGTATAAATTGCAAAAAGTCCATGTTTTTTTCTCGAAAAAAATCATAAACTTCCGATGGTTTTTTAACATTTACAACATTTACTACACATAAAATATTAGTTTCTATATTATATTTGTTTAATAATTGATAACTCTCTAAAACTTCATTAGATGTAGATCCTTCTCCTTTAGTTTTACGATAAATATCATTTAAATAATTAGGCCCATCTAAACTTAATCCAATTAAAAAGTTTTCTTCTTTAAAAAATTTAGCCCATCTTTTATCAATTAATAAACCATTAGTTTGAAAATTATTTTTAATCTGCCAATTGTCAGGAATATATTTTTTTTCCAAGCTAACAGCTTTTTTAAAAAATTCAAGTCCCCTTAATGATGGTTCTCCTCCCTGCCAGTTAAAAGAAATTAGGGGACCAGGATGTGCTTCTACATACTGTTTTATGAATTTTTCTAATAATTCTTCACTCATTTTAAACTCTTTAACTTCTGAATAGTATTTTGTTTTATCTTTATAATAACAGTATTTACAATCCATGTTGCAAATAGGTCCAATTGGAAATACCATTATATTAAATGGCGCCAAATTCATTATTAGAAATACTCCTCTTTTCATTAAAGATCTACATCCGGGTTTTTCCTAATAGTACCCTTCTTGTTTATCTATATAATTCCAGATATCATCAGCTGCTCTATCGGAATCTTTATTTATCAAAGCATCATCAACCACTGGAATTTCACCTTTTTTAATCGGATCTTCAGTTCTAATCATCCAATTGTCTAATTTGTTTCTCATCTCTTCTAAAACATCCTTATGAGAAGTTTCAGCAGCCAAATTATTAGATTCATTCGAATCTAATATCAAATCATATAATTCTTCATTTTGAATATAAGTATTATCCCATCCATTTTCTAGCCATACATCTTTAGATAAACTTTGATCTATATTACTTAAAAATGGTTTTGTTCTGTTTCTAAATCTCCTGATATATTTCCACCTTTTAGTTCTGACTGCTCTCATCGGTTCATAAGCAGTATGAAAATTAACTTCTGCATAAATATTCTCATTAATAAAATCTTTATTACCTTTAATTAAAGGTAATATAGATTTACCTTGTAGCCAGTCCGGCTCTTCAATACCTACCAGTTGACAAATCGTAGGATACACATCAATCTGAGATACCATTGAATCAATTACTTTGCCAGAGTTTAAACCTTGTTGACCTCTTATTATTAGTGAAACTCCTATTCCATCATCTTTTAAGGTGCATTTCATGTCTGGAAACGGTAAACCGTGATCAGTTGTAAAAATTATAATCGTATTATCATATAAACTTTTTTCTTTCAATGTATTTAGTATTTTACCGATACCTCTATCAAGAACATTAGCGCTCTCTTTAAAAGCCGCCATATCCTTTCGTGTTCTTGGGGTATCAGGTAAAGGTGAAGGAGGTTGTGTATATTTAATATCATCCTCATTTTCTATTTCATGAAAAGGACGGTGAGTTTCTTGAAACCCAACACTTAAAAAAAATGGGGTCTCAATATTTTTATTTATAAACTCTACTGTTGAAGGTGTAACATATTTAGAATAATTATCTTTTACCTCAATAACCTCATCATAACCTATAGTTGTAGGATCTCTTCGTATATGCTGCATACCAATCAAGGTTGATTTATAACCGTTCTCTCTAAGTACATTTGCTAGATGTTTATTAGTGTGAGGTAATTCAAATCCTCTATTAACAAGCCCATATTGGCCGTTGTTATGGGGATATTGGCCAGTTAAAAAACTAGCTCTACTCGGAGAACAGGTTGGGGCAGTACTGAAAGCCTTTCTAAAAAGGACTCCTTCTTTAGCCAGCTCTGTTAGATTTGGAGTTGAAACAGAATGCCCATATGGTTCAATATATCGCCCTGTATCATGAGAATGGATATATAATATATTGGGCTTCATAAACTCTATTCCTCCTTTTTATATTTTTAAAAACATCATAATATTTAAAAAGAATTTATTCTTCCTCTAGATCTTTTTTAATCTCTTCATACTGTTCTTTACTAATTTCTTTGTTTTTATACTTTTCATCAGCTTTTTTCCTTACGTAGTTTTTAGTCTCTTCACTTTTATGCGAACTTACTTTTTTTATAATTCCCTTCTTATATAAAAAATAAAAAGCAACTCCCATAAGTATCAAAAATAAAAATGTCATATTAGTTAACCTCACTTTAATTTTATTTCAACCTTTTAATTAACTCATTCTTTTTAACAGATTCAAAGTGGCCTTTTTCTAAAGAATAAAAACTTTTATTATCAATCAGTTTATCTAAATATTTAATCTGTTCAGGATGACATGTTAAAAAGAATATTTGGTTGTTATCTTTCAAATTATTTATAATTTTAAAGATATTTCTAAGGTGTCTAGGATCAAAATTAACCAGAGAATCATCTATGATAACCGGCAAAGAAGGATCTATTTCCATAATCCTATTAATTCTAATAGCCATATATAGTTGTTCTCTAGTTCCACGACTTAAATGATCTATCTCATCGAATATTTTACCTTCTTTTTCATGAACTTTAAAATTTGGTTCCGTTAAACTCTCTAGAGGTTCTATTTTACTATATTCTCCCGAAGTTATCCTCCTCATGATCTCACTAGCCTTACCTAATAATTTATCTTTTTTTTCTTTTAAAAACTTCTCCCAGTATTTTTCTAACATATAGGCTGATATTCTATTAACTGCATATTTTTCAGCTAGGGGTTTCAGTTTTTTTCTTGCTTTATTTATTTTATTTTCAGCCTTGATTAATTTTTCTTCGGTTGCAAGTTCTTTCATTTTCAAATTAATTTCTTCTTTTTTATTTTTAGCATTTTCTAGTTTTTCAAGTAAATCACCAAGCTCATTTTTTATGGTCTGATACTCTTCAGTAACATCTTGATATGAAACATATTTACTATATTCTTCTATAAATATGGAGATCATTTCCTGCTGGTCAATGCTTTCTTTGAGTTCAAAAGCATTTTTCATTTGTTCAGTTATGTTTGTTAGCTGACCTTCTATATCTTTAATTCTTTCTGTTTTTTGATTATATTCATTCATTATATTTGATAGTTTTTCATACTCTTTTACCTTAGTATAAAGTTTATTACTTACATCTTCAACATATTTCATACCTTCTAAATTATTTAATTCTGATTTTATTTCTAATCTCCTGTTCTTCTTATTCCTAATTTTTTTAATTATTTTATAGATTTGATTCGTATTTTCGATGTGGCTAATAATATTGTCCGGATTCTCAATCATTTTTTCTTTATTATAGTTTGGAATATGTAATACATCTTTAAACTTATTCAAAAATTTACTTGCCCTTATTAAATCTTTATCAAACTCTGCTCTTTTACTTTTATATTTTTCTTTTTGTTCATTATATTCAAGATACTTGTTTTTTAGTTCTATTACATCTTCGTAATAGTCTTTCAATAATTTAGGTTGAATGTTTTTATTTAAATTTAAATGTTTTTTTAAATCATTAAACTTAGATTCAATTTTTTCTTTTTCTTCAATGGCTTCTTCTAAGTCTTGTTTTACGAGTATTTTATTGTTTTTGAGTTCCTTTACCTCATCTTCAATGTCTTGTTTTTTGAGTAATTGCTTTTCACTTCTACTTTTACAGAGATAATATTTATAAATTAAGATTAGATCTATTAGATACAGGCCTGAAAATTTCAAATCTAAAAATAACAAGGCTGTTACTAAAAGAGTAAATATTATCGTAGCAAAAAGGTATGTTTTTGTATTATCTGGTGATTCTTCCTGCCTTAGTACTTCTTTTAACTGCTCTTTTTTGGCATCAATTTTACGTTCTAATTCATTTATTTTTTCTTTTTTATTGTTTATTCTATTGATAAGTGTTTCATATTCATCAACCAACATTCTTAATCTATTTTTATGTTCAAGATCAGTATCTAATTCTAATAATTTCTCTAAGTTTTCTGAAATATGATCACTTATAGTTGCTGCCTCTTTTTTTAATTTTGTAAGCTTGGCACTTAAAATTTTTTGTTCATCTTTTAAGTTCTTATTTCTTTCTTCTAAACCAGAAATCATATTATTATATTTTTTTATCTGATCTTTAAATTGCAAGAAAGATTTTTCTATTTTTTCTGTATATGTCTCTCCAGTATATCTTTCAAAATCGTTAAGATATTCTTTAAAATCTTCATCTAATTCTTTATAACTCTCATATAATTCTAAAGCCCTATCAGGATAAAAGGGGGCTATGTCTGTTGGTATATTATTATATTTATCTTTATCCAGTTCTTTTTTAAGTTGTATTCTTTCTTTTATTTTCTTATAATTACTCTTTATTAAATCTAACCTATTCTTTTTTTTCTTCTTCTTAATTAATTTTCCCTTGTAATTTTTAATTTTATTAATGACTTCATTTTTCTCTTTTTTAAGACTATAATATTTTTTTACTTGGGATTTTGCTTCTTTTTTAAGTTCAACTCCTTCTTCAATAATTTGATTATATTCCTTGAAACTGTATACATCAATTCGACCCGACTCACCTCCTATATCACTTGCCTTTGATTTAAAATATTCCTTTATTTTTGGAATCAATGTATACTCTTTTAGACCTGCTCCCAGCAGTACCGTCTGTAATTTTTCTTTGTCATCCACTCCTTTAGGTATTTTCTTCAACTCTTCTAGTGTAATCGTAAATAGCTGATTATAAGTAAATTGATCTATATCAGAAAATATATTTTCTAGTTCCCCCTCATTCCCTTTTATAATATTCACTTTGGGGTTTGCGTATCCATTTATTAAAAGATTGTATTCTTTTTCTTCATCTGCCAGAATCGCTTCTACATTATAGCTATTACGGGCTGGAGGAATATTATCTTTATTAGGAAATCCATAACCGATATATCTTAATACTTTTAGTAAAGAAGTCTTACCCGCCCTGTTTCCCCCTCCAATTATATTTAAATAGGGATTAAGGTTTTTTAACTCTGCATTTGCAAATATACCAAAGTCACGGATGTATATCTCCTTATATCTCATTTGAAATCCTTCTTTCAATAATTTCTTTAATTATCTCATTTTTAGCTTGCTCAAATACTTCTTCAAATATCTGGTCTGTTATTTGAAATTTTTTGGGTTCCTGTTTTTCTAAATCAACCTGTGGATTCCATATATCTCCCATTTCTTCTTTTAATTCTTTCAACTTTTCTTCATCATTTTTGAGATTGTTCAAAAAAGAAATCAATTCTTTAATAAATGGATCCTTCTCAATTATTTCGTCTATATTTTTAATTATTTTTGCAGTACGATTAACAATATCATTAATAAAAACAGAAGGCATTCTGTCCTTATAATATGACCTTAAACTGCTAATAATATCTTCTAAGGCCTCTTCTTCCTGCCCCTGAAATGTATCATATAGTTTTGACTTTCCTTTCAATATAATCCTTAAAATGTATCCTTTAACTTCTTTATCTAAAGAACTATAAAATTTATCTATTTCATCTTTTAAAAAATATATTAATTCGGAAAGGTTCTCTTTATTTAGCTTACCAATATTTATTTCAAGTCGTTCAAAGATATAATCAGATGTCTTTTTAAAACTGTAATAAGTGTTTTCAGGTTCTAAATTTACAAAATAATATCCACCCGGCCCGGTTTCGCTTATATCTCTACCTTGGGGAATTCCGGGATATATTATATAGGGGAGATGTTCGTTAATCACTTTATTATCATGAATATGACCTAATGCCCAATAATCAATGTGTGCATTTTCCAAGAGATTATTTTTGGAAACTGGTACATAATTATTATTATTAGGATCTAATTGAGTATGTAATAAGCCGATATTATAGACACTCTGATCTGGAGCTTTATAACAACCATACATTTTTCTAGATTCAGAACTTCCTCTATAAGATTGCCCTAAGACCCTAGCAATAAGTTTATCATCCTCATATACCTTAAAAGAACTTACTTCCTCTGTATCACATATTTTAACATTTTCGGGTAATTCTAAGAGCTCTCCCTTTCGACGATAAGGATCATGATTACCATTTATCAAATATATATTTATACCATTTTTTCTTAATTTTTCAGCTTTCTCTTTAAAGTAACGTGTTGCCTTTACAGATCTCGATTCATTATCAAATACATCCCCTGAGATCACCAAAAAATTTACTTCATTTTCTATAGCTGCCTTAATAATTTTATTAAAAGAATTATATACTGCATTTATATAACCCTCATCCCTACCTGAATCAAAATCTTTATTCAACTGAATACGACTTCCCAAGTGTAAATCCGCTGTATGTATAAATTTTACTGAGGGTTTCATCTCACACCATTCCTTTTTTTAATAGCTATTACTTCTGGAGGAGTTTTCTTCTGGTTAATGAAATGATAATGCAATACATTATATTTTTTATAATCAAGTTCCTCTGAAAAATTTAAAACAGCTTCTTTTTCCTCCCTGCCACCCTCATGTTCTGAATATATAACGACAACTATTAAACCACCTTCAACCAAAAAATCTAAAGATTTTTTTAAAGATTCAATTGTAGTATCTTTTTTGGTTTTAATGTCTTTATCAGAACCGGGTAAAAAACCCAAATTATAAATAATACCATCTATTTCTTCATCTACATAGTTATCTATATTTTCATGCCCGTCATTTATATAATCAATTTGTATGTTATAATTATTTTCTTCAATTATACTTTTTGTATTTTTAATAGCTTTTTCTTGGATATCAAAAGCATATAATTTACCATCATTATCCAATTTATCAGCCAAAAATAAAGTGTCTTTCCCATTACCACAAGTAGCATCAATAAGTACTTTGTTATTTTCTAGATAATTATTAAGTATCCAGTGAGAAAATTCAACACCTTGCATTAAAGCCATTTTAAAACCTCCATAAAATCATATGATATACTATTATTTCTAGAAAAATAGGAAAACACCTGTTTGTATTGTTATAAATATTCTTAATTATAAATATTTCGCTATTATTATCTAATAAAATCAAAAAACTGCCGGGAGTTAACCCGACAGCTCCTTAAATACTTTTTTACTACTAGAAAAAATAAAAACCATTATTTTTCAACAGATCATATATTACTTTATCACGGTATTTGTCACTGTTGAATTTGTGATCATATCGATCATTCTTCACCTTTTTCTTGTAAGACTTAAACATTTCAAATGTCCCCCTTCCATTAATTTTGTAGGGAACATCCTCGCTACAAGTCTACTTTGTTCCAATATATTAAATTTAAAACTACTCAATATAACTCTTGTTCTTGGCTTTATTATAACTTACCTATTGAAGTAGTGCAACTATTTTTTGTAATTTTTTTCACAAAAAAAGATAAAATAATATATTAAATTACTACAAACCAAAATGGCACCCCTGGCAGGAATCGAACCTGCGCACTCGGCTCCGGAGGCCAATGCTCTATCCACTGAGCTACAGGGGTTTATAACTTAATAAAAATTATATTACATTTAAATATTAAAGTCAATTAACATATTTTCCCCATTCTTCATATAAATCTTCTAATTTTTCATTTATCTCCTGGTGTTTAAATTTTAATTTTTTTAACTTCTCATAGTCATCAATATTTTCTGGATCCGCCATTTTTTCTTCTAATTTATTAACTTTTCTCTCTTTTGCTTCAATTTTATTCTCTATTTTTTTTAATTCTCTTTTTCTTCTTCTTTCTTTTCTTTCTCTTTCCTTTTGCCTAAAATAGTAATTATCTTTTCTTTGATCTGAATTATTGTTTTTATCTTTGGCTTTTTTTTCCCTCAATTCCTCTTTCTTTTCTCTATAATAATCATAATTCCCATAATATTTGGTTAAATCATGGTCTTTTAATTCATAGGTATAATCAATTATTTTATTGATAAAATATCTATCATGAGATACTACCAATACTGTTCCAGGGTAATCCTTCAATACATCCTCTAATACTTCTCTTGAAGGCAAATCCAAATGGTTTGTAGGCTCATCTAATAATAAAAAATTATAATTTCCATTCATCAATTCCAAAAGCCTTAACCTACTTTTTTCTCCCCCACTTAAATTCTTTACCTTTTTAAACACCTCTTGATCTGTAAAAAGAAAAGCACCTAATGCATTACGCGCTTCACTAATTTTCATTGAACAACTTTTAACTAAAGCAGTAACTAAATCATCTTCAGGTTCAAATTTGTCAATTTCTTGTCTATAATATCCCATTTTAACACTGTCCCCTATATCTACACTACCCTTATCAGGAGCTAGGTCACCATTTATTATATCTAATAAAGTGGTCTTACCTGAACCATTCGCCCCTATTATAGCTGCTTTATCCTGCCAATATAGATTTAAGTCAAGTTCCTTAATTAATACTTGGTTATCAAAAGTTTTATTTATGTTCTTTACTTTTAAAACTTCATCTCCACTTCTTCTTTCAACTTTTAAATCTAAATCCATCTTTTTTCCATGTAAAGTAGGTTTATCCATCTCATCTATTCTTTCTAGACGTTTTTCCATAGCTTTAGCTCTTTTAAACATTTTTTCGCTATCTCTTGAACGTCCCCAAACTCTGAGTTGATGTATAGATTCCTCTAATTTTTTTATTTTTTTCTGCTGGTTTTTATATTCTCTCATTCTCTGCTCATGTCTTTTTTTTCTTTCTTCTAGATAATAACTATAATTCCCGTAATATTTTTGATCACTACCGTTTTTTATCTCAACAATTCTTTCAATTACCTCATCTAAAAAATATCTATCATGAGAGATAATAATAACTGCACCTGAATAATTAATCAAATATTCTTCCAACCATTGGATAGATTCTATATCAAGATGATTTGTGGGCTCATCTAATAATAAAAGATCTGGCTCTTTTAATAATAATTTTATTAATCCTACCCTTGATTTTTCTCCTCCACTCAAAAATGAAATTTCCTTTTCAAGTTCTTCACCTTCAAAGCCTAAACCAGAAGCTACTTGGAATATCTTATTTTCATATTCATACCCACCATTTATTTCATATTCATGGCTTAACTTACTATACTCTTCCATAAGGTATTCCAACTTATCATCGTCTTTCTCTTCTTTATTAAAAGTACTAATCTTGTTTTCCATAACTTTTAACTTATCTTCCATTTGACGGAGATCATTGAAAACTTTTAAAAGCTCCTCATATATGGTATTATCCATCCTAAACTCTGGAATCTGGTCCAATAATCCTATACTTATATCATTTCTCAAGGATAGATGCCCTTCTTGAAAATCTTCTTCTCTAGCAATGATTTTAAAAAGAGTGGTTTTACCAGAACCATTTGAACCAATCAAGGCAACTTTTTCTCCTTTATTTATCGACATCGAAAATCCTTTTATTACTTGATGTGTACTATAAGATTTTGATATTGAATCTAAATTAACTACGACCATAATTATCCTCCACTACCAGTGTTTTATTGTTTTAAAATCCAATCTTTCTAAAAATTCATCTATTATATCTTGATAAGCCCCTTCAACTAAAATATGGTGGTTACCGATAGGCTTTTTTAAAAAGTAATCAATATTATTATTTTCAAAGTCAACTAAGATCTGAGTTCTACAAGCAAATTCGCTATTTAAGTTATTGACTAATTTAGCATTTTTGTAGGCTACATGATCCAATTGAAGACCTCCCAATTTAAATAAGGTAATATCTCCTTTGTTTAATTCTCCTTGTATCCCTACTCCTATACCTGTTTCAAAATGGGATCTAATTATATAATTATTTACTGGACTTGTTGCAACAGTACAGTGAGCAAATTTCACCTTATTATTATTGGTATTTAATGAAACCGGATTTGCCATAAAAGGAATATTACCTGTTAAATTATTTATTATCATCATAGAGACTGTAGCAGGTACATCACCTTCACATCCAGCCACAATACCCTCATTATTTAAAAGTGATAAAGCTAAGCAGCCAGTAGTTTCTAACTCAGTTACCAGGTCAAAACATCTTATTGTTAATGCATTGAGATTATATCTTTTTACTACATTTTTTAAAGCATAATAGACCTTTGAGGCTTTGATTAAATCTTTGCTTGACGGTTCTTCAATAGATAAAGCCTTTTTAGAAAATTTATCAGTAAGTTTTTTGGCCTGTTTTTCATTTATCTTCTTATATTCTTCAAACACTTCTTTCATGGGAATATCTATTACATTTACTCCCCAACTTTCTTTCACGCCTTTTTTATTAATATGGCTATCTATTAACCAATCTGAGGGTTCACCTATTAAACCCAATCTACTATTTTTAATTTTATCTATTGTATTATTTACAGTAACAATGTTTTTTAATTTATTTGATATTTCAACAGGTTTTCCGTGCAGAATTCTTCCTTCTCTACCCTGAGATTGAATCCAGCTTAATATTTCCATAGAAGCCGCCAAAGAGTTGTATAAAGAAGTAGCTATTAAAACAGTTGGCCCATCTAATTTATCAAATATATCTTTAAACAAATTTTCAGTACCTCCGGTTTTTACAAAAACTGTAATTAGATCATATTCATCTTTTTTTTCGGAGGTTAATACTTCTTTATCTATCTCTTCAATTTTTATCTCATTGGAAAGATCTTTCACAAAATGTTCCAGAGTTTGTGATATAGAATCTTCATCAAGTATTGGTGAAAATAGTGAATAGATTCCAATCTTCATAGATTATCATCCTCTCAATAATATTTTATGCTTTATGGAAGATCATAAATAGGCTCTTCAACATTTTTTCTATAAATTACAAATACATTCCCAATAACCTGTACTACTTCTGCCCCCACGTTCTCACATACCTTTTCTGCAACTTTATTAATCTTTTCCAATGAGTTATCTAAAATTCTTATTTTCACTAATTCATGGTCATCCAATACTTCATCAATTTGGTCATATACTGCCTCATTTAAACCTTCTTTACCTATATGAACATAAGGCTTTAGATTATTAGCCTTGCTTCTTAAAAAACTTCTTTGTTTTCCAGATAACATATTTATCCCTCCTACTCCATATATTCAAATTCTATAGGTCCTATTATTACAGTATCCCCATCTTTAATTCCTTTTTTCCTCATAAGTTCATCAAGTTTATGATGCCTTACAATTCTCAATAATCTCTGTACTGACGCATCATTATTAAAATCAGTTTTTTCAGCTACTTCATCAATTAATTCTCCAACTACTTCAAATTTATCTTCAGAGATTTTTTTGACCTCCATTTTATTTTGATCAACAAAGTCAGGCTTGATTAATACATCCTCTTTAGCCTTGATCTCTTTTTCTCTCTCTGGTAATTTTTCTAATTTTTGACCTACATGATATTTTAAAGCATCTATTCCTTCTCCGGTTACTGCTGAAATTGGGAAAACTTCATATCCTCTTTTAGTTAATTCTTCTTTAACATCTGGTAAGTTTTTGCGTGCTTCTTTTAAATCTATTTTATTTAAAGCAATAAGCTGAGGTAGATTAGATAATTCAGTATCATATTCTAATAGTTCTTTATTTATATTTTTAAAATCTTGAATTGGGTCTCTACCTTCTATGCCAGAGACATCTATTACATGGATTAATAGTCTTGTACGTTCTAGATGTTTTAAAAACTCATCACCTAAGCCTACTCCTTTATGGGCACCTTCAATTAAACCGGGAATATCAGCCATTACATATGATTTATATTCACCATAGGAAACAACTCCCAAATTGGGTTCTAAAGTGGTAAAATGATAAGAAGCTATTTCAGGTTTAGCTGCTGAGACTTTAGAAATTAATGTGGATTTCCCAACATTAGGATATCCAACGAGACCTACATCTGCAAGCAATTGTAACTCGAGCCTGATTTTATAAGTTTCGCCATTTTCTCCTTCTTCTGAAAATTTAGGTGCTTTTCGAGTAGATTTTTTAAATCTTGCATTACCGCGTCCACCTTTACCACCTTCTGCTAAGACATATTCTTGTCCACCTTCTTTTAAATCTGCTAATAACTCATCTGTATCATCATTAAATACTAAAGTTCCAGGAGGTATTCTTAAATAAAGGTCTTTCCCATCTTTACCTCGTTGGTTTTTTCCCCGGCCATGTGAACCATCTTCAGCTTTATAGAAATTTTTGTATTGAAAATCAGCTAAAGTATTTAAACCTTCATCAACTTTCAATATTACATCTCCACCATGTCCGCCGTCCCCTCCATCAGGGCCACCCATAGCTTCAAATTTTTCTCTTCTAAAACTTACAACACCATTACCTCCATCACCGCTTTTTACTTTAAATACTACTTCATCTACAAACATTTATACCACCTACCTTATTCCTTAACACAATAAAACCCTCAGCACAAATGTACTGAGGGGCTTATTCTAAATAATTTGATTAGCTTATTAATGCTTCCACCTGATCTTCAGTATATACACTAATTTGACGGGATTTTCTACCTTTTCTTTCGAATTTTACAAACCCATCTACTTTAGAAAAGAGGGTATCATCTTTACCTCTTCCTACGTTAAAACCGGGCTTGAATTTAGTTCCCCTCTGACGAACTAAAATACTTCCTGCAGGAACAAATTCCCCGTCAAATTCTTTTACTCCTAATCGCTTCGATATGCTATCTCTACCATTTTTAGAACTTCCAACACCTTTCTTTTGAGACATTAAACTCCCCCCTTTCAGTATGTTGAATTTTATTCTTAATAAAAGTTAAACTTCAATATTTTCAATTAAAACTTTTGTGTAGGGTTGACGGTGGCCAGTTTTCTTAGAATAACGTCTTTTAGGCTTATACTTCAAAACAACAACCTTTTTATCTTTACCTTGTTCTAAAACCTTACCGGTCACCTCAGCTTCTTCAATATATGGTCTCCCGAATTTATATCCATCTTCATCAGAATACTGTAAAACTTTATCAAATAAGACTTCGTCTTCAGCTTCAGCCTCCAATTTTTCAATTTTTATGATTTGACCTTCTTTTACTTTATACTGTTTTCCTCCAGTTTTAATTATCGCATACATTACTATATTACACCTCCTATACCTCAGACTCGCCGAAAATCAGGCAGCCTTTTTAAAGACATTTTAAAGCCCATTTCGAGCGGTTTTGGTAAAATACCTCTACAAAAGGTATACACATTACCGACAATTTATTTTAGCACAGTTTTGCCTTATAGTCAAGCCAATTAAAGCTTTTATAACCTGTTTTTGCTGATAATTTATATCTATTGTAAACCGGTTATAATTATAATTCTATACTAACTCAGCTTTGGCAAATGTACGATGGACTTCCTTGATTTCTACTTCAATATTTTTTTCTTTTAAATGGCCACCATTTTTTACTATAATGATATAACCTTTTATTCTAGCAATACCATCATCTTCATTATGTAAATGAGTATCCTCTATATAAACTTCGTATCTCTCACCCTCATTTACTGGTAAAGCCATTCGTTTTAAATCATTTTTACTTCCTTTACTTATAATTTCGTAATTTTCAATATGATATTCGTTGTTTCCTCTAATATATATATCCATATTTAATTCTTCTTCTAGTTCAGCCAGCTTATCTCCACCGGCTCCAATCAAAACAGAAGCTACATCAGGGTGTAATTCAATCAATATTGCAGCCACATTCTCTTCCTTTGACAAGCTTTTTAACTCCCGTATTATATCCATTGCCATTGTGGTTTCAGATCTAACCAATCCGGTACCATTACAATAGGGGCAGTCTTTTTGAAATAATTCCCCTAATTCTTCTCTCACTTTTTTTCTCGTGATTTCAACTAAACCTAATTTAGTTAATCCTAACATAGCAGTCTTTGTTCTGTCTTTTGCTAATTCTTCTTCTAGAATTCTTAAAACTTCTTTTTTATTCTGTTCAATAGACATATCAATGAAATCTATTATTATTATCCCGCCTATATCTCTTAACCTTAACTGCCTTGCAATTTCTACAGCTGCTTCAATATTAGTTTTAAAGACGGTATCCTGCAAATTCTTTTTACCGGTGAATTTACCTGTATTAACATCTATAGAGACTAATGCTTCGGTATTATCAATTATAACATAACCACCAGACTCTAACCATACTTTTCTTTTCCATAATTTTTCGATTTCATTTTCAACTTGATAGGTATCAAATATTGGTGTAGTCCTTTCATAAAGATGTATTTTATGTTTTGAACCCGGTACACTTTTTTCAGCCAATTGGTTTAACTTTTCGTATTCTTTTTCATCATCTATTACAATTTTATTTACTTCCGGGCTCAAATAATCTCTGACTATTTGTTTGATTAACTCAGCATCTTTGTATATTAAAGCAGGAGTATCAGCTCTTTTGTAGTCTTTCCAAATATTATTCCATAAATGAAGAAGAAAATTAAAGTCATTTTTTATTATCTCTTCTGCTTTGCCCTCGGTGTTGGTTCGGACGATAAGCCCATATTTGTCTCCTATTAATTTTTCTGCGATACTCTTCAATCTATTTCTTTCTTTATTTTCATTAATTCTTCTAGAAATTCCTGTTCTATTTTCAAAAGGCATTAAAACAAGATATCTACCCGGCAATGTAACTTTACAAGTCACTTTTGGTCCCTTAGTTCCTATAGGTTCTTTGACAACTTGAACCATAATTTTTTGGCCTGGTTGTAAAACTTCTTTAATGGATAATTCATTTTTGCGCCATCTTTTTTCTTGATTATCATTTAATAAAGGATAAACATCACTGATGTGTAAAAAAGCATTCTTTTCAAGTCCAATATCTACAAAACCGGCCTGCATACCAGGCAAAACATCTTTAACTCTACCCTTATAGATATTATATACAATCTGATCATAAGTATCTCTTTCAAACATGATGTCAATTAAATTATTGTTTTCTTTTATCGCTGCTCGTTTTTCTCTTATGCACGAATTTATAATAATTTGTCTGCTCAATCCTTACTCACCTCTTTTTTTAACACTTCCTTATGTATAGGTTTAAACAACTTTCCATTTTTTCTAACATATAAACCCACCCTTTTAATATTAACCAAGGGGATTTTTTTAACTTTTCCCCCTGTTTTTAACTTCAATGCCCTTATTACTTCTTGAGGTCTTACATTGCCACTGCTGCCGGTACTTATAGTAAATTCCCAAATATTATCATCTATTATTTCCCCATCATGAATCATAGGAGCTAGATCAATCATTCTATCTTCTTTTTTTCTTCTATACCGGGTTATCTCTATCACTTCTTCATTTAGAAAATCAGACATTATTTTTTTTGAGTTAATATTATGAAAGGACATTTCATATTCATATCGGGCAGTGTTAACTATAGCCTGTAGAGATTTCTCTTTATCACTAATTTCTATTATCTCAGAAATTTTAAGTCCTTCCGGTAGGAATTTATTAATTTCATTCTTTAATAAATTAAATGACAACTTCTCTTTTAATTCTAAATCAAAATATTCACTATAGCCTACCATTCCAACTGGCAGGGGTTGAGACATTGAAAAAATAATATGGGGATTATATCCCTGGGAATATTTAACAGGCAGTTTAGCTCTTCGAAATGATCGTCTAAAAGTATTCATCAACTCTAGATGTGAAATATACTTAAGTTCATCTTTCTTTTCATATTCAGCTCTTATTAACATTATAATCATCCCCAATAATATCTAAGTCTACATCTAAATTAAAACAGATATTACAACCTTTACAATCAGCAAATCTGCAATCAGAAGTAGGGATGTTTTTAAGAGCTTTGTTATATTCTTTTTCTAAAAACTTTGGATTTAATCCCATATTTATATGGTCCCAAGGCAGAGTTTCGTCTAAATCTCTTCTCCTTAAATAAAAATCTGGATTAATATTATTTTCTCTAAAAGCTTTTAACCAAATTCCAAAATCAAAGTAATCTCCCCAGCCATCAAATCTTGCACCCTTTTTATAGGCACTTATTATTACATCAGATAGTCTTCTGTCCCCTCTTGAAAATATACTTTCTAATAATGAAAGGTCTACTTCATTCCAGCTAAAATTTATACCTTTTTTATTTAACTTAGACCTTAGATATTTGATTTTATCTTGAAGACTGTCTTTATTTACCATTGGTTCCCATTGGAAAGGGGTTGACGCTTTGGGGATAAAGGTGGATATACTTACATTAATTTTGATTGGTTTCATTCCTTTTTTATTACTTTTCCTTATCTCTTTTCCTTTCCTCAAGACATTATTTACTAATTTAACTATTCCTTCCAAATCCTCCCTCTTTTCAGTGGGTAATCCAATCATAAAATATAATTTTACAGTAGACCAACCTTCTTTAAAAGCAGCTTCAACAGCTTCATATAGATTATCCTCAGAAACCCCCTTATTGATTACATTTCGTAGTCTATCAGTTCCCGCCTCTGGAGCAAAAGTTAACCCGGTTTTTCTAACCTTTTGTACTTCTTTTGCCAATTCAACTGAAAATTTATCTACTCTTAAAGAAGATAGAGAAACACTAATTTTATCGTCCTCATATTTTTCAGTCAATTCTTCTACTAAATCTTTAACTTCAGTATGATCAACAGTACTTAATGAGGTTAAGGATATTTCTTCATATCCTGTTTTTTTTAAAATATTATCTATTTGTTTCAATAATGTTGTTTTTGATCTTTCTCTAACAGGCCTATAAGTAATACCAGCAGAACAAAATCTACACCCTTTCGTACATCCTCTAGAAATTTCAACAGTTGCTCTATCATGAACGATTTCCATAAATGGCACTAAAAAATTTTCCGGGTAAAAGGCACTATCCAGATCTGATACTAGTTGTCTTTCTACATTTTCTTTAATATTTTCATTTATAGGTTCAATATATTTGAGCTGCCCACCTTTATAATATTCTACATTATAAAATGAAGGAACATAAACACCAGCTGTCCGGGATAATTTTTTTAAAATTTCATTTTTTTCAAGTCCTTGATTCTTTAATCTCTGGTACTTATTAATTATATCTACTATATGATCTTCAGCTTCTCCAACAAATATTAAATCAAAAAATTGAGCTACGGGTTCAACATTACTTACTATTGACCCCCCACCGATGACTAAAGGGTCATCTTTCTCTCTTTTTAAACTATAAAATTCTAAACCAGCCAAATCTAATATCGTTAAAATGTTTGTATAACTCATCTCATATTGTAATGTAAAAGCCAATATATCAAATTCATCTACACTACGTCCTGATTCGAGTGAAAATATAGGTAAGTTTTCTTCCCTTAATAAATTTTCCAAGTCTGGCCATGGGGAAAAGGTTCTTTCACAAATTATATTCTCCTCTTTATTTAAAAGATGATATATGATTTTTAATCCTAAATGAGACATTCCTATCTGATAAGTATCAGGAAAAGTAGTTAATACTTTAATAGAATTTTCCTGCCATTCCTTTTTGATGATATTATATTCATTACCTATATATCTTTCGGGATTAGTTACCTCTATTAATCTATCGTATATTTTGTCTCTTACATTCATTACATACACCTCAGAAGTAAAGCTTATTAAAAATGTAATTTCTTTTTTCTAATATTAATATTTAATACAATTCCTATTGCAATAAGTGAGGTTACCATTGACGTACCTCCATAACTAATAAAAGGAAGCGGAATACCAGTAATCGGCATTACCCCCATTGTCATCCCAATATTTTCAACCACATGGAAAAAGAACATTGCTGTAATACCACTAACAACTAACTTGCCAAATCTATCCTTTGCTTCAAAAGCAATGTTAAATAATTGCCAAAACAATATAATAAAGAGTACTATTACAATAAAAATACCAATAAATCCAAATTCCTCTCCTATTACAGAAAAAATAAAATCAGTATGTTTCTCTGGTAAAAAGTTAAGTTGATTCTGGGTCCCTCCGAACAATCCTTTGCCGGTTAACCTGCCAGAACCTATCGCAATTTTAGACTGAATAATATTATACCCTATACCCTGTGGATCAATATTCGGATTAACAAAAGCTATTAACCTATTTAGTTGATATTCTTTCAAAAAAGGTAGTGGTGTATTAAAATAGATATGTGAACTAATTAAAGCAACAATCGTTAGAAAACCACCACCGAAAAATCCATAAAGAAACTTTTTATTAAATCCTGCCACATAAAGCATTACAACTAAAATCACTAATAATACCAAAGCCGTACCCAAATCATTTTCTAAAACTATTAAAACAAAAGGTATCAAAAAATATAGAAAAGGTAAAACCAAATCTTTTAATGAATTTAATTCATCCTTATGTTCTAATATTGTTGCCAATACTAATATTAATACAATTTTAGAAACCTCAGAAGGTTGAAAATTTATAAATCCTATATCTAACCATCTACGCCCTCCACCAATGTTAGACCCATATAAATGAGTCATAAACAATATTATTATCATTGAACCAAATATTAACTGGTAGTATTCTTTAAATATTCTATAATCAAAAAATTGAATAAATATTGCAATAATCAAGCCGATAACAGCTGCAATTATCTGTTTCTTCAAATATATAGACCCCTCAGAATCCAACCTGTTGATCTCAACAGCAGAAGCAATAGCAAACATCCCAATAATTATTAATAAAATAATAATAATAGGGATATATATATTTATATTTTTAAATAATCTTTTATTAAACAGCATAATTAACTTCCTTTTATTTCTTCTTCCTTCTAAGTGGGAAATTAGCAACCATAGCCATCATCTGGTCTTCCCGGTTGATTTCCATGTCTATTTCACGATCGTCAACATCAACATATTTTTTCATTACTTTTAACAAATCTTTCTTCAAAGACTCCATTTCAGATGGAGATAGATTTATCCTATCTTGAACTAATATAAACTGTAGTCTCTCTTTAGCCACATTTTTACTTGAGTTGTCTTCTTTATCTTTTTTCTTCTTAAATCCTAAAAATTCTAATAATCCGATTGTAATTACCCCCTTATTAAGAAAAACTAAATATTTTTTTGAGTTTTGTGAAAATGGAACTATCTTCTAATGAAATAAAATTTACTTCTTCTCCTGATATCCTGCGTGCAATATTCTTAAAAGCCGTACCTGCTTTAGGATTATCTTTTAGTACAACTGGTTCTCCTCTATTAGAAGAAACTATTATTACTTGGTCTTCGGGCACTATACCTTTTAATTTAACTGCTAAAATTTCTATTATATCCTCAATACTCATCATATCTCCTCTTTTGACCATATCAGGGTTTATTCTATTAATTATAACCTCAGGATCTCTAATTCCTTCTGCTTCTAATAATCCAATAATTCTATCAGCGTCTCTGACTGCTGAAACCTCTGGTGTTGTAACAATCAGGGCAAAATCAGCACCTGCTATAGCATTTTTAAATCCTTGCTCAATACCGGCTGGAGAATCTATAATTACATAATCCATTTCATCCTTTAAATCATTTATTAAAGATTGCATTTCTTGTGGATGTACAGCTGTTTTATCTCTAGTTTGTGCTGCAGGTAATAAGTATAAATTTTTGTGTCTTTTATCTCTAATTAAAGCCTGTTCTAATCTACAATTTTCTTCTACTACGTCAACAATATCATATACAATTCTATTTTCTAATCCCATAACTACATCTAGGTTTCTTAAACCAATATCAGCATCAATTAAACATACCTTATGATCCATCATAGCTAATGCAGTTCCTATATTAGCAACTGTTGTCGTTTTGCCAACTCCACCTTTACCCGAAGTAATTACTAATGCTTTTCCTACCAATTTATTCCCTCCATTTTTGTTATTATATTTCATAATTTTCTACCATAATATTACCGTCCTGAATAAAAGCTCTTTCTGGTTTGATCTTTTTATTTTTAGAATTTTCTTCAGGAGGCCTAGCAATTTTTTTAGATATTCTTAGCTGGGTAGGCTCTAATTTAAGTGCTGTTACTGAAGCCTTATCAGAACCTCCAGCTCCAGCATGAACTACACCCCTTATTTTGCCGAATACTATTATATCACCACCTGCAATTACCTCAGCTCCAGGATTGATATCACCGATTATTACTACATTCCCTGCTTTTTTTATCTTTTGTCCTGACCTTAATGTCCTGTTAATTAAGAATGTTTCCCCCTCATCACTTATATCAATAGTGCCAATCGCTTCTCTATTAATTATATCACTTGTAAAAATTATATTTTTTACATCTTTATAACCTCTTGCAATATTAACAATTTCATTTAACTGATCTATTTTAAAACTGCTCTCAGCAATATTGATATATAAATCTGACCCGGCATAAAAATTTTTAGCACTATCAACATGATCTCTTAAGGCATCTTTTATCCTGTTGAATTTTGCTTCCGGATCTATAGATAAAACTATCCCATCTTTAGCAACTTTAAATGTAATTGGTGATTTCATATATATTTATCCTTCCTTTTCACTATATTAAATTCACTAATAAGAAATGGAATCCTTTTCTAATTAAAGGAAAATGCTTCATTAATGTATTCATATAATTGATCTGAGTCGTTATAATTATCTTCGGTTACTGAATTTATATTATTTTCTTCTGCTGTAGTATCTTCTTGAGCCTCTTCACCGTCTTCTTCTTGAGAATCAGTCTCTATATTGAAATATTCTTTAATTATATCACCGGCAATAGGAAGTGCATAACTACTTGAACTACCATTTTCAATAAATACCAGGACAGCTATTTGAGGATCATCAATTGGTGTAAATCCTCCAAACCAACCGTGACTAACATCTGTGGTACCGGACTGAGCGGTACCCGTTTTACCAGCAACACTAATTGGAAAGTCACGAAAAGTACTCCGGGCTGTTCCATATGATGACATCGTAACCTCTTCCATTCCTTCATGTAAAATCTCAAATAATTCTTCATTATAATCTAGCTCTTTTAATACTTTATTTTGTTGGTCATATATGATCTCACCATCTGTATTTATAATGCGATCCACTACATAAGGTTGGTAAAGAGTGCCTTTATTAGCAACTGTAGAAATATAATTAACTAATTGAAGTGGTGTGGTTAATAAACCACCCTGCCCTATTGCTAAATTGACCGAATCCCCCGGATGCCAGTTTCCACTTTGCTCATCAATTGCTTCATTAGGAATTTCACCGGCTTTTTCTTCAGGAAGGTCAATATTTGTTTTAGAACCTAAACCATAGTCTAAAGCAGTCTGAATTAATTTTTTTCCTTTATATTCTTTATATAAATTATATCCTAATTCATAAAACACAATATTATTAGAACGAGCAATTGCTTTAGTGAAGTCTAATCTGCCCTCACCACCCGAATGCCAATTCTTAAATGGTCTTGACCAATTTGGTATACGAAATATACCATCTTCATCAACAAATTCAGTTTCAGCATTTACATCCAGATATTCTATCGCTGCTGTTCCTGTTACTAATTTAAATAAAGAACCAGGTGGAATGGTCGCCATTAAATTTCTATCTAACATAGGTTTTAATGGATTTGCAGAAAGTTCTTGATAATCCTTTTCAGATAATCCAGAAGAAAAAGTTGCTAGATCAAAGTCTGGATAACTGGCCATTGCCAGAATTTTACCATTATTTGGATTTAATACAATGGCTGAACCACCTGTAGGTGGATATCGTTCGGAATCATTTTTTGCTTCTTCTATAAGTCTTTCAACATGTTCTTTTAAAATATTTTCTGTTTCCCTTTGAAACTCTAATTTAATATTTAAAATTATATCATTACCGGGAACTGGTGCTTTGGTACCTAATTCCTGGATGTTTTCACCAAGATTATCAACCTCAATTTGTTTGATTCCATCAACGCCTTTTAAATATGATTCATACTCTTTTTCAAGCCCGGATTTCCCTATCATATCCTGGACGTGATAATTATTAATCCCCTGAGTAGAACTTCTTTTTAGTTCATCTTTGCTAATTTCACCTACATAACCTATTATATGGGAAGCAACCTCACTATATACATAATCTCTTACGGAAGACTCTCTTACTAAAACACCGGGAAGCTCTTCTTTATTTTCTATTAATATAACCATATTTTCTTTGTCAATATTTCGTTTTAATATAATTCCATTTCTATTCCTGAGGTTTTCTTTACTAAATTCATAATTTTCGATTAGGTTTTCATATGTTAAAGAAGTTAAGTTAGCGATTTTCTCTATTAATTTATCAATATTTATTTCAGGTGGTATCTCATTTGGAAGTAGATATAAGTCATGTGATAACTTATTACTAACTAGTATTTCTCCATCCCGGTCAATTATTTTTCCTCGAGGGGCGTTAATAGGGCGAAATGATGTTCGGTTTCCTTCTGAAAGATTATAAAAATAATCACCGTTAATTACTTGTAGTTGAAAAGCCCTTCCAATCAATAAAATAAATATTATTACTAATATGATCTTAAAAAATTTAATTCTATCTTCCATAATAATTTTCTCCACCATAAAATATTTTATAAAAAATAATATAAGCTATGAAAGCTAAAAATCCATTATATAAAGCACTAGGCAAAATTATAGACCTTATAGTATGCCAGTACTTAATACTAAAAATTAGTTCCTCAGATAATATTATAGCCAATAAATAATATATAATTGAAGCAAAAAAAGTAGCAACAGGTGCTAAAAAATAATTGCCCTTATAAAATTTCCCTTCCAAAAGACCAGATACAAAAGCAAGAGGACCTTTAATTAATGTATTGATAGAAATAAAATTTCCTAGAAAAATATCCTGCAGCAACCCTCCTATAATACCCATGAGTAAACCTGTCTTTGGTCCTTCTAAAATAGAAATAACTATTATTAGAACCAACATAAAATCAGGTTCTATCCCCCAAGGAGTATATAAGGAAAATAACGTAACCTGCAGGATTAATCCAATTATTAATATTAAAACATAGATGATATTCCGATTCAAAAAGAGCCCTCCTAAAAATCTGTGATAACCAATACTTCTTCAATTGTTTTTAACGAACTATATATTTTAATTTTAGCACTTTGGGACAATCCGTAATTATCAGAATTGATTTCTTCTACTTCTCCTATCGGAAGTCCTTTAGGATAATTATTGGAAAATCCTGAAGTAACAATAATATCACCTATTTTAATATCTGCATCCCAAGAAATCTTATCCATTATATTAACCTGCTCATCATTTAGTTGGCCATTAACCATACCAATAGCCCTTGACTCATTTCGCTGTACTATTCCTCCCACCCTAAATTCAGGGTCATGTATCAAGGAAATTTGAGAACTACTTGAACCGGCGTAATCTATTCTTCCCACTAATGAACCACTATAGCTAATTACAGGCATTTTTTTCCTTATACCGTCGCTAGAACCTCTATTAATTATAACCTTATTTTCCCATAATGAAGGGCTAAAACCTATTACAGTAGCCCCTATGGTGTCAAAAGGAATATGTTCTTTAAATGATAAAAGGTCTCTCAACCTATTATTCTCCCTTTTATAACTTTCCAGTCTTGCATTATCAAGCTTCAATGAAGCTACTTCACGTTCTAAACGTTTGTTTTTTTCCATTACTTCATCCACATTCAATACCCCCTGCCAGTATGAAATAGTACTATAATATATATTGGAAAAAAACTCTATCACAGGGCTTAATAGATTATATATTCCTCTCTCTATATATTGAAAATATGGAATGTTTATATTGAAAAAATAAAGGGCACCTACGATAAGTAGTAAAGCAACTATAATTGCAACAAATATTATTCTTCCTTTATTATCCAATTTATACTCCCCCTATGATAGTTTTTTTGGGGTAATTAAAAGATCCTTTATCTTATCAAGTTCTTCTAATGCAATACCGGTTCCATTAACTACACAATCTAACGGCTCTTCTGCTAGATATACTGGCATTTGGGTTATATCAATTAATAAGTCATCTATACCATGTAATAAAGCTCCTCCCCCGGTTAAAATAATCCCACGACCCATTACATCTGATGCGAGTTCGGGTGGGGTTTTTTCTAAAGTACGCTTTACAGCATCTAAAATATTATTTACAGGTTCTTTTAAAGCTTTTTTTATCTCTTTTGAATTAATAGTTACAGTTTTAGGTAAACCGTTAACTAAATCTCTACCTTTAATCTCTTTAGTTAAGCCACCATTTTCTCCAGTAGCTGTTCCTATATCAATTTTGAGTTGCTCTGCAGTTCTTTCACCAACCATCAGCTTGTATTCTTTCTTGATATATTGAGAGATCGCTTCATCCATCTCATCTCCCCCGATTCTAATTGAAGTACTGGTAACAATTCCGCCTAATGAAATAACCGCTACTTCAGTAGTTCCCCCCCCAATATCAACAATCATATTTCCGGTGGGTTCATGAATTGGTAAGCCAGCCCCAATAGCTGCTGCCATCGGCTCTTCAATTAAAAACGCACTTCGAGCCCCCGCCTGGAGTGCTGCATCAATTACTGCTCTTTTTTCTACTTCGGTAACTCCAGAAGGTACACATATAATAATACGTGGTCTGACTAATCTATTTCTTTTATGGGCTTTACGAATAAAGTGCCTTAACATTGTTTCTGTAACATCAAAATCAGCTATAACACCATCTTTCATGGGCCTAACTGCTTTAATGTTCCCTGGTGTTCTACCGATCATGTTTTTAGCCTCATTGCCTACTGCTAATATCTTTCTGGCATTTTCTTTTAAAGCCACAACAGAGGGTTCTCTAATTATAATACCTTTACCTTTTACATATACAAGTGTATTTGCTGTCCCTAAATCTATTCCCATATCACGGGAAAAAGGTGCACTTAAAAAATTAAACAACTTATATTCCTCCTTTAGTAGTTCAAAATAAGTTTCTTTCTTTTAGACTAATATATTTACCATCACCAATAATTATATGATCTAAAACTTCAATTCCTAAAATTTGGCCTGCAGATAATAAACTTTTGGAAACATCTATATCATTTTGGCTCGGTGTAGGATCTCCACTAGGGTGATTATGGACAACTATTATTGAAGCACTACTCTTTTTAATAGCAATCTTAAATACTTCTCTGGGATGAACCACAGAACTAGATAAACCGCCCTTAGTAATTAATTCTTTTGCAATCATTTTATTTTTTACGTCCATCATTATTACATATAAATGCTCTTGTTTGAGATGTCTTAGCTCTGACATCATTAAAGAAGCAACATCAGAAGAAGAATTTAAAACAATCTCCCCTTGGTACTTACAGCTATTAATCCTTTTGCTGAGTTCGATTACTGCACATAATTGAGTGCTTTTGGCAATTCCAATTCCTTTATACTTCATAAATTCTTCTGGAGTAAAGTCTATTATTCCTTTTAAACCATCAGCCTTATTTATCAAATTATTTCCTAATTCAACTGCAGTAATAGACTTATAACCAGTTCTAATTATTAAAGCAATAAGTTCCTCGGTACTTAAACTGCTACTACCATATTTAATAATTTTTTCTCTTGGTCTCTTGTCAACAGGCATTTCTTTAATAGTATATTTACTATCAGATATAATTTTATGAATAGTCCCCTTTCTAGTTATATAATTTCAATACCAAAACTTTTTAATGCTATCGATAGTTTATGGATGGGAAGGCCCATTACTGTATAATAGGAACCCAATATTTTTTCAATGAAAATTCCAGCTTTTCCTTGAATAGCATATCCTCCTGCTTTATCCATTGGTTCTCCTGTTTTTATATACCTTTCAATTTCATCGCCATCTATCTTACGCATAATAATTTCAGTCTTATCATAATCTAAATAATGCATCTTATCATCGGCTGAAATAATCGCTAATCCGGTATATACATGATGTTTCTCATTGTTTAACATATGAAGCATATTAAGGGCCGCTTCCTCACTAGCTGGTTTCCCTAAAATTTTATCCTTATAGACTACAATAGTATCAGCAGAAATAATTATAGCGTTTTCAACAAAACCTGCTACCTTTGAAGCCTTATCCAGTGCAATTTGTTTTACAAGTAATTCAGGAGTTTCTTCATCATAGCCGGTTTCATCTAACTTGCTGGGCATCGCAGTATATTTAATATCTAATCTATTTAATAATTCTTTTCTGCGCTCTGATGAAGAAGCTAATATTATTTTCCTGTCTTTCATTAGATATCAATCCTTCTTATTTCACGAGGCAAATAATTGTAGGTGAAAATCACTACAAGTCCTATCCCAATTCCAGTAGGCAAAGCTAATAAGATTAAGTACGGGAGGTAATAAAAAATAGCATCATTTGAAATAATTAAATATGCAGTGAAAATTTGCCCCACATTATGAAACACTGCTCCTCCTAAACTAATACCGATTATACTAAACTTGTTTCTCAAATAATAAAAAAACAAGCTCATAACTAAATAACCAAGCAATCCACCGCTTAAACTCAGATAAAAATTTATGGTCATAAAAGTACCGGCTAAAATTGACCCTAAAAATATCCTTAATAAGAGAATCTGAAATCCAGCAGTAAAACCAAATAAAATTAAACCTAATAGATTAGCAATATTTGCTAAACCTAATTTTGCACCTGGAATTAAAAAAGATAAAGGTATCATGTTTTCAATAAGATGTAGAACCAGTCCAAGTCCAACTAATAAAGCAATAATTACTGTTTTCCTAGTCCGCATTTAATAAAACCTCATTTCGAAATATATACATAATTTATTTAAAGGTTTATTTTTATTATTTCAACAAAAACAATTTATTTCCTTTAATCTCAAATTATTAATATATCACCAAGAAATTGCATCAAGATCGCTATCTGACCTTTCAATCCAAATAGATATTTTATTAGGAACACAAATAATAGAAGGCCCTGGTTTGGATATCCAACCTGTTTTTTCACATATTTTGGCAGGGTCTTCTTCAGGGGCTTCTTTAAGACGCACTTCGCCATTATGAGCTTCTATAACAGAAACTCCTAACGGTCCTTCTACTTCTATTATAATTGGTTGATCTTGATATGTATCCGAAAGCGGAATTCTATTAATATTTTTAGTTCTATCTTTTATATATATATAAGCCTCTTGATCCTCATTTGGATTTAAATATGTATTTAAAAAGGGATATATAATCATACTAACTGAAAATATCACTATTAATATTATTAATATTTTGTCATATAGAGTCAAATATTTATTGAGTTTTTCCAATTAAATCCCCTCTCCTAATCGTTACTATTTTAACATTTTTTTAATAAAATGTCTATCTTAAAATAAAATAAACAGACTTCACCATATTGAAAAAACCGAGCTTATAAGCCCGGTTTTTATCAATATATATTAAATATTATTACATTTTAATTTTCGCTTTCATCTTTATATATAACTTTTATAGCTTTATCTACTTTACATACTTCCACACATAATCCACACTGCACACATTTATCCTGATCAATTTCATGTACTTCCTTTAATTCTCCTTCGATAGCATCCACAGGACAAGCCTTAGCACATCTGGTACACCCGACACAATTATCAGTAATTATAACTCTTTCAATTAATCTACCATTGAATTCAATAGTCCCTGTGGGGCATTTTTCTGAACATATTCCACAGTTAATACACTTATCATAATCAATTACTGCTAAATTGTCTTCCATGGTTATAGCATCTACAGGACAGGCCTTTGCACAAAGTGAGCAACCAATACAACCTACTTCACATATCTGCGAAACAACCTTCCCCAGATCATGTGAAGAACACCTAATATGATTTAATTTTTCTTCGGGAGCTAAAGTAATTATGTTTTTGGGACATACTTCCACACATTTGCCACAACCAATACACCCTTCTTTATCAATAACGGGTAAACCATTTTCACTCATTGTAATAGCATCAACTGGACAAATTGCTGCACAATCTCCAAAACCCATACAAGAATATTTACAGCTTTTTGTATCTCCGTTGATTGAATTTGCTGCTTTACAGGTTTGGATACCGCTATAATCAGAAATCTTCTTGGTTTCTTTAATACCGCCTCCACATAATAATTGAGCAACGATAGTTTCATTAGATTCGCTTTCAACACCAAGAATCTCTGCTATCTTTTCAGCAACAACTTCTCCCCCTACAGGACAACCAGTAATTTCAGCATTCCCACTTATTACGGCTTCAGCAAAACTGCTACAGCCCGCATAACCACAGGCTCCGCAATTTGCTCCCGGCAGGACTTCTTCTACCTCTTGTATTCTTTCATCAACTTCAACATGGAACTTTTTTGAAGCTATTCCTAATCCCAATGCTAGTAAAGCTCCAATTCCACCCATACTTAGAATGGAATAAAAATAGACAGGATCCACTTTGTCACCTCCAACAATAATATATTAAATTGAAATTAATCCTGAAAAACCCATAAAGGCCATTGCCATTAATCCAGCTAATATTAAAGTAATGGGCACCCCTTTTAATGCTTCCGGTACATCGCCAAATTCTAATGTTTCTCTTAAACCAGCCATCAATACTATAGCAAGAGTAAAACCAATTCCCGCTCCTAAACCAAATACAACACTAGTTATAAAATTATACCCATTTAGCGGGATTAGAAGTGCTAATCCTAGTATTGCACAGTTTGTTGTAATCAAGGGTAAGAAGATACCTAATGCTTTATATAAGACTGGACTCGATTTTTTAATAAACATTTCAACAAATTGAACTAACGAAGCAATTACAATGATAAAGGAAACATACCTCAAAAATGGCAGATTAAACGCAACCAGTATATATGTGTTAATTAACCAGGTGGCTGCAGCGGTCAAAGTCATTACAAATGTTGTAGCCATTCCCATACTAAAAGCGGTTTCCACCTGTTTAGAAACTCCTAAAAAGGGGCAAATCCCTAAAAATTTAACTAATATAAAATTATTAACTAAAACTGTACTTAGGAAAACTAATAAGACAACCCGTAATTCTTCAACCATTAGTTACCCCTCCTTTTTAAAACATTCATCATTCCGACCAAGATTCCTAAACTTATAAATGCACCAGCGGGTAAAATCATTATCACCATAGGTTGATACCAACTACCTAATATTTCTATTCCAAATATAGAACCCATTCCTAATAACTCTCTAACCGCACTCAACAATACTAACACCCAGGTAAAACCAAGTCCCATCCCTAAGGCATCAGCTATTGCACGATGAGTAGGATTCTTAGAAGCAAAAGCTTCTTGACGCCCTAAAATTAAACAGTTAACAACAATTAAAGGTATAAACAAACTAAGTGATGCTGCAATATCAGGAAAAAATGCTTTTAAAAAATAATCTGTGAAAGTTACAAATGTGGCAATAATTAAAATAAAACTAGGAATCCTCACGTTATTAGGTATGTATTTTTTGAACAATGAAATTACAAGTTCTGAGGATAATAATACAAAAGATGTTGCAATCCCCATTGCTAAACCATTTTCAACCGTATTTGTCACTGCTAAAGTAGGACACATACCAATAACTAACACTATGATTGGATTTTCTCTCCAAAGTCCATTTTTAAAATCTATAAATAGTCTTTTCAACATTATGCCCCACCTCCATAAGCTTCTTGTATTTGATCAACAGCACTTTCTACTATTTTAGCAACACTTTTTGAAGATATTGTTGCACCTGCTATTGCTTCAACCTCTAACTCAGATTGTGGCTCACTTTTAACTACATTATAGTCGCCAAAAGGTTTATCATTATAATTTTCTTTATATTCATTACTCGTTATTCGGGCTCCTAAACCAGGTGTTTCTTCATGGGTTAATATTTTAATTCCATAAATATTTTCGGTATTCATATTTACACCTATCATTAATTCAATTACATTTTGATAACCCGGTCCGGAAGCAATCATCGCTACACCAATTCTATTTCCACCGGAATCATATCCTTCAAAAAATGCTTGGTCTCCCTTTTCAACCTCTTCAAATTCTTGAGCTTGAGGTAATACAGCTTTTAAAGCTTCTTTTCGGGCATCCATTTGATGTTTTTCTATATAGGGAGTTGTCCACTGGTATACAAAAGATAAAGCGATTGCAGAAATTATTCCAATTACTGTTAAGGTAAGAACCAATTTGCCTATTTTTGTATCCATTTACTTCATCACTCCCAAAGTTCTCGGTTTTAGATATCTATCTAAAAGAGGTACAGTTGTATTCATTAACAATATTGAATACATTACACCTTCTGGATAACCGCCCCAAAGTCTAATAATTGCAACTAAAAGGCCGGCTCCAATTCCAAAAACCCATCTGGCTTTTTTAGTTACTGGAGATGTCACCAGATCAGTAGCCATAAAAAAGGCACCTAAAATTAGACTGCCAGCAAAAACATGGGCTATTGGATCCGCTCCACTTAAAAATGTAACAATTACTACAGTAGATATCATACCTGTAGGTATTCTCCAATTTATGTAACCTTTGTATATTAAAATAGCAGCTCCTAATAAAAGAGCTAAAGCAGAAGTTTCACCTAATGAACCTCCGGTATTCCCGATAAATAAATTCCAAATCCTGATAGCTTCTCCATTGGAAATCATACTTAATGGTGTAGCAGTTGATGTTCCATCCACCACCCAGGTAGTCATTAATACAGGATAAGATGCTGTCAAAAATGCTCTACCTATCAGGGCAGGATTAAAAGGATTATGGCCTAGGCCCCCAAATACTTGTTTTCCCAGTCCGATGGCCACTACACTACCTAAAAAGGCTGTCCATAATGGAATTGTGGGGGGTAATGTTAAAGCGAGTAATAAACCTGTTAAAACTGCGCTACCGTCTTTAACAACTAGATCTTTATTCCTTATTTTCAAAAATGAATATTCAGTTACTACCGCTCCTAAAATACTTACAGCAACAATGAGAAGAGCTCTAAAACCAAAAAAATATGTAGCAGCTAAGACTGCAGGTATAAGGGCATATACAACCGTCCACATAATTTCTTCAACAGAAGTTGATTCCTTTATATGTGGATTTGGTGTAACAATTAGCTGTTCATTATCCATAACTATCCTCCTTACTGTGATGATTTTTTAATTTTCATATCTTCCATTTTCCCAATCCTAATGTAATCTAAAAGTGGTCTATCAGCAGGACAAATATATGAACAAGAACCGCATTCAATACAGCTTTGTATGTTATATTTATCAAGCTCATCATACCTTTCAAGTTGTGATAAATCAGATAATTTCAACGGTAATAAATACATGGGACAGGAATCCACACATCTGGCACATTTAATACAGGGCTTGGGGTCAAACTTTTTAACGCTCCCCTTATGTAAGACAATAATACCTGAAGTCCCTTTTACTGTAGGTACTTCGGTCGTATGCTGAGCAACACCTGTCATTGGGCCGCCCAAAATTATTTTACCGGGAGTACCATCAAACCCACCCGCCTCTTCAATTAAGTCTTTAACACTTGTCCCTATTCTATAATACAAATTAGTAGGTTCCATAATACCTTCGCCCGTTAATGTAATCGTCCTTTCAATCAAAGGTTTCCCTTCTTTTACAGCTTCAAAAACAGCTACTGCAGTAGCTATATTATTAACAATAACCCCAACATCAAGAGGAAGTCCTCCTTCAGGAACTTCTCTATCTAAAAGAGCTTTAATAAGCATTTTTTCGCCGCCCTGGGGATATTTTGTTTCAAAAATTTCAACTTGAATATTATCTTCTTTTTGCACTGCTTTTTTCATGCTTGAGATGGCTCTTGGCTTGTTATCTTCTATACCTATAACTCCTTTTTTCACATCCGAAGCTTTCATCATTAATTTCATACCTTTAATAATATCAGATGGTCTTTCAATCATCATTCTATTATCAACATTTAGAAATGGTTCACATTCAATTCCATTCAATATAAAATACTCAATATTTTTATCTTCAGGTACTGATAACTTTACATGAGTTGGAAACATTGCACCGCCAAGTCCAACAATTCCGGCTTCTTTTACAATATTGATAATTTCTTTCGGAGTTAAATCTTCTATTGCCTTATCTGTTTTTAAAGAATAATCAATTTCATCTTCTTCATCAGTTTCAATTATTATAGATGCTGTCTTTTGACCAGAGGGGATTAATACTTTTTTAATTTCCTTGACTGTTCCTGAGACTGAAGCATGTACAGGAGCAGATACAAAACTGTCTGTATCTCCAATCTTTTGGCCTTTTTTAACGTGGTCACCTTTTTTTACTAAAGGCTCTAAAGGTGCACCAATATGTTGTTGTAAAGGTATTACTACTTCTTGAGGTCTACCTGCTTCTCTTAATGGTTTTTCTTTAGTTAACTCTTTATGATATTCAGGATGGATTCCCTGTTTGAATGTGAGTACACTCATTTTTTCACCTCTAATTTTTATATATTTTTATTTTAGAAAAACAACTATATTAATTCTATAATATGTAATCTTAATCTGTAAATTATTTTACAATAAAAGTATCATAACCTAATTCCAATAACTCCTCCTCAATCTCTTCTGTTTCTTCTCGAGTTTCTTTCCCAACAACTCTAACTTTGAAATTAGCTGCCTCTTTTATTATAACATCATACCCTCTATCTTCAAGTTCTTTCTGAAAGCTTTCGGCATTAGATTTATTTGAAAAAGCCCCTACCTGTATTTTAAAAAGGTCTTCATAATCACCATTTTGAGTTTCCGGTGTAGATTGATCTTTGGTTTCTGACTCCTCAGTCGGAGAAGTATCATCTTCATCACCTAAACCAGAATTTATCTCTTCTTCAGATGTACCTATTTGATCTTGTTCAACTTCCTGATTGTCAGTTTGGGCAACCTGGTCATCTCCACCCTTCATTCCTTGCAAGAGATTGACTCCTACTAAATACCCTACAAATAAACAGATTACTGCCATCACAATTACTACAAGAGTTAGGGATTTGTTTTTCTTTTTAGTCATTGTCTAAACCTCCTTCATTTAACAGATATATATAAAATCTGGCTTCTGCTACCGTATATAGGGACCCCGTAATACATAATACCTCATTTTTATTCAAGCTATCATAAATTCCTTTTATTGCAGTATATATATCAGGATACATGTCATTTTTGATTTGCATTGGTTCAACATATTTATTTATTTCTTCCGGTTTTAAGGATCTTTCATTTTGATTTGCAGTTATGATTATTTCTATATCGTGATTATTTAAACTGTTTATTATTTTTACCATTTTTTTATAGTTTTTATCTCTTAAAATACTTATTAAAAATTTCACCTTTTTATTAGGGGCGATATTCTCTTTTAAAAACTCAACTAACCTATTCATACCAATCTCATTATGAGCGCCATCTAATATTATATCGGGGGATCTTTGAACTACTTCTAACCTGCCAGGCCAATTACAAGCTTCTAGGCCTTTGTAAACATCTTGTTGTTTAACTGAATATTTATCAGGTAAAAGTTCTATTGCCTTAACCCCAAGACCAGCATTTTTTACCTGATGTTTACCTAATATATTTAATTTTAAGCCTTTTAACTTCTTGTCATTATAATTAATATTAATAATTTGATTATCTAAACTTTGGTGAGTAATCTCTGTTTCCTTCTCATAATCAACAGTAATAAGCTCACTATTTTGTTCCTCAGCTTTTTTTTGAAATACTTTTAAAACCTTTTTATTACTTTCTGCTGTAATAATTGGTGCCCCTGATTTAATTATACCAGCTTTTTCAAAAGCTATTTGTTCAATTTTAGGACCTAAGATATCTGCATGTTCATAACTAATATTGGTAATTATACTTACAAGTGGTTTTTTTATTACATTGGTAGAATCTAACCTCCCACCTAATCCAACTTCCAATATTCCAATATCTATTTTATTATTATAAAAATGCATAAAAGCTACAACTGTAATAATTTCAAATAAACTTGGTTCCTCTATACTTATATCTTTTTGAGGATCATCAAAAATACTTTTCAATTTGGCTACTATTGAGTCTAATTCTCTAGTCGAAATAGGAATATCATCTATTTTAAATCTTTCATTAAAGTGAACCAAAGGGGGCGAGATGTAGGTACCTACTTTATATCCTGCCTTTCTTAGAATACTTGTTGTTATTGCAGCAGTTGAACCCTTACCATTTGAGCCACCAATATGTATATATTCTATTTTTTCCTGGGGATTATCTAAATATGATAATATTTTTTGAACTCTTTCCAAACCTGGATTAAAGCCACCTTTTTTACCATATTTTTTGAATTGTGATAAATATTTATAGGAGTTCATTATATCATTCCTTAATTATTTTTTTAAATATCATTATGTTTCTTGAATATATCAATTATTTAAAATATAATATAAGTTAGCAAAGGGGGATAAAATAGTGAATAAGACATTACTCATTTCATTTTTATCATTGTTTTTAGCACAATCTATAAAGATATTTACTATTAGACCACTTTCAATAACTAACCTGATTGGATCAGGAGGTTTCCCAAGCTCACATTCTTCTTTTGTTGCCACTTTAACAACTTTAATCGGCCTTAAACATGGTTTTAATTCAGACTTGTTTTCTGTAGTTTTAATTTTTTCTATGATAGTCACCTATGATGCAGGTGGAGTAAGAAAAGCTGTAGGTGACCAAGCAAATGTATTAAATAATTTGATAAACCATCTGAATGTTAAAAATAATGAAATAGACCCCGCATTATTAAAGGAAGATCTTAAAGAACTGATTGGGCATACACCTATAGAAGTATTTGCTGGTGTAACACTGGGAATTTCTATAGCACTACTCAGCTTTTATTTCTTTTATTAAAAGTGTTTTCAAGATAGTCATATATTTCTTCTTTACTTTTTAATAATCCTAAGGCCCTTCTCCTTCTTATTTCTTCAAGAATATCACCTATTATTTTGCTTTCTCCTAAATCAAGTATATCTTGTATCTGATCCCCATCAATTAACTTTGGGCTGGTTCTTTTTTTCATTATTTTGAACTTTTCAACAATATCTATTAGATCGTTTTTAATTCCTAAATCTATATTGGTGCTCTCAGTGTAGCTTAATAATAAGGATTTAATAGTTTCAGGATCTATATTTTTATTAAATAAATCTTGATATATTAGATAATCCCGGTTTTTATATACTACTATATTTTTTATTACCATTTTAGAGGACCAGAGGTGGTCCTTTATTGTTTTTATATCTTTTTTATTAAAAGTATAATTTATAAGAAGATCTTCTATTTCTTCCACTGTCACCTCGCCTTTTATTATAGGGTGTAAAAATAATTGAGACAAATTAAAAATATAATTTTTCAACGTGCAATTTTGCAACAACTGTTTTTGCAAAATATAATTATTTTGTTTAAGTAAAATTTCTTTCTTATTTCTTTTTTTATATGTATTTACATTAAACAAATATATGATTATACCACTGTTTAAAAATTTCTCCAAAGTTTTATTATTTAATCTATTATCAAACATTTTTATTAACTCAACTTTTATTCTTTCATTTTTTATTGTTTTTATCAACTTAATATTATTATTAATTATGTTAGCTGTCTCGTTTTCAATATCAAAATCAAGATTGTTTGAAAATCTGTAGGCCCTTAAAATACGAGCTGGGTCTTCTTTCACAAAATTTCTATGTACCATTTTCAAAACCCTGTTTTCTATATCATTTATACCGCCAAAGGGATCTATCATTTTTTCTTTATCTAAGTAATATTCATTTTCTTCTAGCTTTATCTCATTTAACTTCACTGCTATAGAATTACAAGTAAAATCCCTGCAGCCAAGATCTTGAAAAAGATCTTGACCAACAGGGTTAGAAAAATCTATGAATATATTACTGTCCGTAATAACTCTATAAATTCCGCGTACTTCATCTAATATTATCCTCTTATTATTAATCCTTTTAGTAAATTCATCAACGATATTTTCAACATTAGACATAACGACTAAATCAATATCCTTGCTTTTATTCCCCATCAGATAGTCTCTGATAAAACCACCGACTATATATATATTATGATTTTGTGTAATTTCTTTTAATATTGAAAGAGATTTCATATAGTTCACCTTTTGTTTTATTCAATTAATTTAGAAACTATCTTATCAACATCAAAACCAAAATGAGCAGCAACTTCGTTACCGGGAGCACTTTCTCCGAAATTTTCTTGGCTGATCACGATATCATCTTTAGATAGGAATCTGTACCAGCCACTTCCTATCCCTGCTTCTATTGCAACTTTCTTTTCCATCGGGTTTCCAATTAAATCATTGATGTAATCTTGTGCCTGTTCTAATAATGTACTTCTTTCTGGCACAGAAACTATTCTGCTATTAATTCCTTTTTCTTTTAATTTATCAGCTACATCTTCTGCTAATGAAACTTCACTCCCACTTGCTAAAAATGTATACTGATAATTATCATTTCCACTTCTAACCAGGTAGGCACCTTTATTAAAATCAGTTATACCATTTTCTTTAACCACACAGGGTAAACTTTGTCTGGTGAATACTAAAGCGGTAGGCCCCTCTGTTCTTTTTATAGCAGCCAACCAAGCTTCTTTTGTTTCTTCAGCATCTGCAGGCCTATATACTTTCAGATTAGGAATAGCCCTGATTGCTTCTAATTGTTCAACTGGTTGATGGGTAGGACCATCTTCACCTATATATATTGAATCATGAGTAAAAACATAAATTATAGGCTGTTTCATTAGGGCAGCCAGTCTCATTGCTGGTCTCATATAATCTGAAAAAACTAAGAATGTAGCGGCAAAAGGTCTTACCCCCCCATGTAAGGACATTCCATTTACTATACCACCCATAGCATGTTCCCTAACTCCAAATCTAAAATTCCGTCCTTTATAATTATTGCTCTGAAAATCAGAATACTTATCTAAGTAAGTTTTAGTTGAAGGTGCTAGGTCAGCTGAACCTCCAATTAAATAATCCATTTTATCTGCAATTGTTCTGAGTGTTGCTCCAGAAGCTTTCCTAGTAGCAATTGGTGTATCTATTTTTAGATTCCTTACTTTGTCTTCTATACAATCTTCAACCTGTAAATTAAAGGCCTTTTTCCATTTTTGATAAAGGTCAGGATATTTGCCTTTCCATTTTTCAAATTTTTCTTCCCACTCTTTTTTATTTTGCTTTAATATCTTTTTTCTTTCTTCAAAATATTTTTTAACATTATCAGAAATATAAAATTCTTTGTCTTCAGGTAGACCAAAATATTCTTTTAAGCCTTGGACTTCCTTTTCCCCTAAGGGAGCACCGTGGGCATCACTTGTATCCTGTTTACTAGGAGCTCCATATGCAATATGGGTCTTCGCCACAATAAGGGAAGGCTTGGTAGGCTCTGCTTTGGCCTTCATAAAAGCCCTCCTTAACTCATTAATATCATGTCCGTCAACATCATCTATTAGATGCCAATCATATGCTTTAAACCTCTCCGGTACAGACTCAGTAAAGGTTAATTCAGTTGAACCCTCAATGGAAATACTGTTATCATCATAAATTGCAATAAGTTTTCCTAAACCTAAATGTCCAGCTAAAGAAGCAGCTTCAGAACTGATTCCTTCCATCATACAACCATCACCCATTATCGTATAGGTGTAATGGTCTATTATCTCTAAATCACCCCTATTAAACTTATTAGCGAGATGTCTTTCTGTGATAGCCATTCCAACTGCATTTGCTATTCCCTGTCCTAAAGGACCAGTTGTAGTTTCTACACCTTTAGTTTCTGAATATTCAGGATGACCTGGTGTTTTTGAACCTAACTGTCTAAAATTTTTTAACTCTTCTAAACTTAAATCATACCCACTCAAATGTAATAATGAATAAAGCAGCATCGAGCCGTGCCCAGCCGATAAAACAAAACGATCTCTATCAGGCCAATTGGGGCTTGTAGGATCATGTTTTAAAACTTCACCGTAAAGTAATGAACCAATATCAGCACATCCAACCGGCATTCCAGGGTGCCCTGAATCGGCTTTTTCTACAGCATCAACAGACAAACCACGTACTATATTTGCAACTTTTTTAAGCACTGTAAAACCTCCCATTGTAATAGTTAATATAATATTGGAATTTACAGAAGAAACTAAATCTCATAACTTTCCCCGCTAATCGGTAAATTTAAATTAGCCAAAACCCTTTCTATTAAAACTCCCTCTCTTTCAGGAAAATCATACCCGTACGTTGTTCTAACTGCCATCGAAATAAACTGAACAGCCCTGTCAATAGCCATCGGCAAACTATCACCAGTTAAAATACTCCCTACTAAAATACTGGTGAATAAATCCCCAGTACCAGGGAAATTTGCAGGTACATAGTCACAATCTACTTTCCAAAAGCGGTTTTCTTTCTTTTGATAGGATAAAACTGAAGTTCTTTCTTTATTCTTATATCCCGGAACACTTGTAATGACAACCATTTCCGGTCCAAAAGAAGCCAACTCTTCCAACCATTCTTTAGCAGTTTCATCACTTCTGATATTATTTTTTTCTTTATCTAAAAGAAATTTTGTCTCAGTTATATTTGGAGTTATTATATCGGCTTTTTTTACCAATTTACGCATTTTTTCAACCATACCTTGACCAAAAGTATCATAGGTCTGCCCATTATCCCCTAAGACTGGGTCTATAATAACATATTGTTCTTCTCTTTTAAATCTTTTTATGAAATCGCTAACGATTTCAATTTGACTAACTGAGCCTAAAAATCCACTATAGATAGCATCAAAATCAATATTTAAATAATCCCAGTGTTTGATATAATCAGGTAATTCATCAGTTAAATCTATA
Source organism: Halanaerobiales bacterium (assembly GCA_046482435.1). Lineage (GTDB taxonomy): Bacteria > Bacillota > Halanaerobiia > Halanaerobiales > M55B127 > M55B127. The sequence goes on along the minus strand of JAWOEZ010000091.1, from coordinate 373 downwards.
AATTTATAATCTTCAAATCCACCGGTATGGGTTGATAAAACAGCGGTTGGTAAAGGACAGGGCTGAATCCCCATCGTTGCTAAAACCTCAATTACAGTTGTTAATGACCCTCTACCATAACCCGATAAATCATGTATTGCAGCTACTTTTGGAACGGGATTCTTCATTTTAACTCTCCTCCATTACCCAATTGTACTACCGCTTTCTATATTTTTGTTATCGAAATCTTTGGGTCTAGCATAAGACATAATTCTGCAATTTCTACCAATCTGAACATTATCGGGAATAATTGCCCCTTTAGCAATAATATTAAGTCCGTTAAACAACAAGTCCGGTTTTTCCTGATTTGGAGTTAGATCATCACCAAATCCAA
>JAWOEZ010000080.1:0-23739 GCA_046482435.1 Halanaerobiales bacterium | reverse complement strand
AAAAGAGATAAATATAGACGATGGGCTTATCTTATCTTACGGGGAGGAGTATAATGTTGTAATCAATAAGTTAAATAACAATGATGCTCAGGAATTGAAGGAATTTGAGGTAATAGGTAGTTATAAAACTAATGATAAGGTTTTCTATTATACTGAACCGGAAAATTAATAATAATTTTGTTCAATAGGCAACTTAACAGTAAAAGCTTTTTGCGATAGAATTAAAGATTAACATGATAGGGATCAATAGGGGTAGCAAATTTTCTTTACCCCAAAAAAGCCCTAAATAAGGCTAATTTAAGGTTGAAGATAAGCAAATTATAAGAATTGACCCCAAAGCATAAAAAAATCATAAAAAAAAGGGTGAAAACCCTTGCTATAAGTGATATAATGGTAATTGATAAGAAAACCAAAAAAACACTTATAGAGGGGGCTTCACCTATGGCTATTATACCACAAAAAACATTGTTTGACTACAGTGAAATTGAAAATTTAGGAGATTTGGAAAGACTATTACTTGTAATAGAGTACTTACCTGATGAAAAATTAATGAAACATCTTGAAAAAGAACGTGGTAATGGAAGAAATGATTATCCCATAAGGGGGATGTGGAATTCACTTTTAGCTGGTATAGTTTATCAACATGATTCTGTAGAAAGTTTAAGACGGGAGTTAGCTAGAAATGGTCAATTAAGAAGTATTTGCGGGTTGTACAATAAAGTTCCACCTTCCTGGGTATACAGCCGTTTTTTAAATAAATTAATGGAAGATGAACACAAACATTACATAGATGAAATATTTGATACCTTAATAGAACAATTACAAAAATTATTACCTGATTTCGGTAAAAGACTTGCGGTGGATGGTAAAGCAATAGAAAGTTTTGCAAACTCCCATGAATATGATGAGGATAATGAAGACTTAAAAGATGATAGACGACGAGATATGGATGCTGATTATGGTAAAAAGGTTTATCACTGGGAAGATGAAGATGGGAATAAATATAAGAAAGTAAAAAGCTGGTTTGGTTATAAGTTGCATTTAATAGTAGATAGCAGCTATGAACTTCCAGTAGCATTTGATGTTGCTCCTGCTTCTAAGGGAGAGGAACCTAAAGCCCATAAACTTATAGATAAGTTAGATAAAAAGCATCCAAAGATATTAGAGAATTGCAAGTTCTTTTCAGCAGATAAAGGATATGATGACGGGAAACTAAGTAAAAAACTCTGGGATGAATATGATATAAAGCCTGTAATAGATATAAGGGATATGTGGCAAGGTGATAAGACCCGTCTGTTAGAAGGTACAGATAATGTAGTATATGATAATTGTGCTAATGTATATTGTTATGATCTTGAAACCGGTCGTAAAAGAGAGATGGCCTATGGAGGTTTCGAAAAAGACAGAGAAACATTAAAATACCGCTGTCCTGCTGAACATTATGGTCTTAAGTGTAAAGGAAAAGAGAAATGCTCTTTAGCAAAAAGTATCAGGATACCAATTTCTGAGAATAAACGAAGATTTACTCCCCTGGCCCGTTCCAGTTACAAATGGGACAGGGAGTATGACAAAAGAACAGCAGTAGAGCGAGTAAATAGTAGATTAGATGTATCTTATGGTTTTGAAAATCATACAATAAGAGGTTTAGAGAAGATGGAATTACAGTGTTCATTATCATTAATAGTGATGCTTGCAATGGCAGTGGGCAGGATAGAAGAAAAACAAAAAGACAAGATGAGGAGCCTCGTTAAAACAGCTTAACAAATAGAGTTAATTTTAAAAATTAATTAGAGCCTTGGGATTAGTATGTCTAAAATAGCTATCATATTATCAGTTAAAGTTAATTGAAGTTCAAAATAAATTCATAAAAGAAAAAAACTACTTTTCAAGAAAATGATAGCTGTATCCAAAAAAATTTTTATTATTTTCTAAGAAAAAAGGTACAGCGCAAAATGCTTTTACGAGTAAATAATTGATAATTATTATCAATTATGATAAAATACTAACAAATTATTGAAGCTGTGATTATTAATTCATAAATGGAAACTTGGAATAATAGGGGTAATTGCGTAACCAGCTTAAAGACTGGGTTTTGTATTTTTTAGGCTAATAATTTGGTAATTATTTACTAATTTAATTACAATTGATAAATTATAATGGGTAACTAAATTTTTAAATTTTTTTTTAAGTATGAATAATTGCTCATAAGATATAACTTTTCATTGATTTTAAAATTATAATTATAAAATGAAAGGAAGTTAAAATTGTGATTGATATAAAAAAACAAAATGGTGCAGCTTTAGTTTTAGTTATATTATTGTTATTAGTAGGAACTCTTTTGATAAATGCTCTGTTTATTACTGTGAGAAGTTATATAAAAACTATGCCTCACGAAGAAGCAATGTCAAAAGCATTTTATTCTGCTGATTCGGGTGTGGAATTTTTTAAATCAAATATGAGCAAAATTAATTTTAATTCAATAGATAATGGAGATTATTTGGTCGTTGAAGATTCAGACGATAATGGTGAATTAGAATTTTCATTTACTGATACTAAATATTGGATTGAGAGCGATATATTAGAAGTGGATGATATAAGATTTAATATTTCAGTGGATTCTACAAGTGGTAAACCTACTTTTGTATCAGAAGGAAATTATGAATCCACAAATGGAAGACAGTATTCTGAAAAAATTAAATTTGATATATCTGCAGGTAGTGGTTTAAAATCATTTAATATTCAAGATCAGAATAAAAACAAACATTTTAACCAAGCAGGTCAAGATGTTCTTTCCGATATAGTTAATATATATGATTGGGAAGCTAATAATTTTATTAAATTTGCTCAAATATTTTTATCAAATAGTTTTTTTGACGGAGATGATTTTGCTGATGATGATACCGTTGATTTATATTATGAAAATAATGATGTTGAGTTTAAGAATGATATTATTAATGGTGAAAATATAATTGTAAAAAGAGGCAATTTAAAAATGAGCAAAACTACAATAACAGATTCGATTATAGTTGTTGATGGAAATTTAAGTATAAATCCTTCAAAAAATTATATTAAAAATTCTGTAATAATAGTTAAGGATTATGTAAATGCAAGTGGAATTTCCTCAAGTGAATCTTTTGAAAATTCTATGTTTTTTATTTATTCCGATGATACTAATAAAAAAGACTATTATCTAGATTTTAGAGGTACCGGTAATATTGAAATTATTCCTGAGGATGTTAAACTAGAATTAGTCAATATTCCAGATGGATATCAACCAAAGTTTTCTGTCAATGGTTGGGAACAATTATAAGGGGGAGGACATTATAAATGAATTATTTTAAAAAACAAGATGGATTTACTTTAATAGAAATAATGCTTTCCCTTGTATTAGCTGTAATCCTAATCTTGGCTTTTTCTTATGCAATATTGAATGGAGTTAAATCAGAGTCTACAATAGATAAAAGATTAGAAGCAATTAAGATAAGCAATTCCCTTGCAGAAAGATTGAGAAATATCAGAGATAATGAGGATAATAAATGGGTAAAAATAGAAGGAAACTTTGAAGGTTATCAAGTTAATTTTCAAGAATCTGATGAAACAATAGATAACAATAATGATGATATATTTATTAGATATGAATTATTAGATGATGGTTTACATTCTTTTGAAATAATATGGGAAGCTAGAAATTATAATCTAGAATTAATGTTGGCTGGTGAATAATTTATGAAAAAACTTACTGATATAATTAAATATGATAATGGGATTACTTTAGTAGAAATATTGTTAGCTATTGCAATAATAGGAATAGTGATTTCTATGTCTACTGGAATGATAGCTCGGGCATTCAGAATTATTATTCCCAATACTGAAAGAATGAGTGTTAAAAAAATGGCAGAAAATAATTTGCAGGAAATTATTCCATATGTAAGAAATGCAAAAGATATTGATGCTGATAATAATATAGTGACTACCACTAAAAGTTACAAGGTACAACAAAGTGAAAATAAAATTATTATCAAGGATGAAAATGATAATATTATACGTAATATTAATAATATCTTAGAATTTGAAATTAAAAATAGTAGTGATTTATATACTATAATCATAAAAAAATGTGTTAATAATAAATGTAATGATACCATAAGTTTAGAAACAGAAATTTATCCTCGTAACTGATATGGTTAAATAAATTTTAATAAAATTGCATTAATCAAGAGCTAATTGAAGCTTGTAACTAATATAGTAGTAAGTTATATTCTATATATTTGAAAAGGAAATAATGAATATTTATTTAATTTTATTAATATAAGATTAGATTGAATTCATTTTTGATCTTATAAAGGAAGGAGAGATCAAATATGAGAAAAATTTTAAGTATTGTTTTATTTGTTTTTCTTCTGGTTATGGTTTTAGGGATGAGTTCAACAAGCGCCAAACTATTAGATAAAGCCAGTCCTAAATTAGCCAGCCATATGAATAATTCACTTTTTAATAATTCATTTTTGAATGAAAACTTTCAAAAAGATGAAGTAATTTTATGGACTCCTCTTGAAAACATAAATATTGAAAACACTAAAATAATGGCATGGGCGATACCTTCCGATCTTTCAAAAAAAGAAATCTCCAGTCAAAAAGATTTACCACAATCTCACCAAAAAGAAGTTAAAGCAATCGGGGTAGTTATTATGGAGGGACTACCTAATTGCAAGAACGTTAAAACAATAATGTATTCAGCCCCTGTAGACACAAATAAAAGGATTGGTATTTTAAGTACGAATAAAGATATTGATATCGACACTATAAGAAAATCAATAAAGTCTGCTTTAATTATTAAAGAAGAAGGATTAGAACCAGATGATAAAGGTAATCAGAATTGGGAATTCCGTCTTTTGAAAGAACAATAAAACCTTATAAATTTCAAACCTGAGATCTGCATTGAGTTTTAAGAATGTATTATAAAATTCATCATTAAATTCAAAAAAAGAATTTGGTTATAAAGAGTAAAAACCCCTTCTCTTTATAGTTTAGAGAAGGGGTTTTGAAAATATTACTTCTTATCTAAATTTCATTTTTTTTACTCTAAAAATTTCGAAACAAAAGGCGAGGTGCCTCCTTCTCGTTTGAAATGACCAGATGGACCTTCACCTAAAAATTCAGAGAACCAGGATTCATGTTGAATTTCTTCATGTAAAATGGCTTTTGCTAAATCATAGGTTCTGTGATCTTTTCCGGCAGTCATGTTACAAATTTCAGTATAACCTCTAACAGCACATCTTTCTGCTTCTACAAGGACCTTTAATATTTCGGTTGCATCTTCGGGATTTTCGGGTAATTTAGCTGGAGGACAGGCCGAAATATCATGAAATTCTTTCATATCGTTAGGTATCTTACCACCTAGTTCATATATTCTTGGTATTAAAGCTTCAAAGTGGTTTCTATCTTCGATTCTTGCATCTTCTGCTATTTCTTTGATACCTTCTCCTTCTAGTCCAATCAAATTAATTCTTAGACTCGTATAGTAATAAAAGGTTGTTAGTTCTGCCGAGGCATTTCTAATTAACAGATCCAATAATTTATCGACATCTACACCTGCATCTTCAACCATCTGACGGGTAACTTTTGCCATTAATATCACTCTCCTTATATTACTAATATTAAACATAAATATAAAAATTCCTTCATTTATTAATAATTATTACTAATAAAGATTTTATACAATAGAAGGAATCCCATTTTATTTGAATTTATAGTCATTTCCGATAAAAATTATATTCGAGGTTATTTAAATCTTTTAAAATATAAAGTTAGAATTATTTTGAGCATTTGTAATGTTAGAATCGGTGTAGTATCTGTTATAAGTGTGCAATAAACAGTTCAAAATAAAATGCTATAATAGTTGACTTTAACATATATTGGTAATACAATATATATAGAATAGATGGTGAACAATGAGCAATATAAGCAATTGGTCCATGCCCGAACCTGTATGGTACAAATCTTATTATGTTGAAACCGTTGGTAAGACTTCTAAAAGACCTGTTAAACATTAGATCGAAAACCAAAAAGATAAAACACTTCTAATCTATCTTAAATTCGCGAGGTAAAATGACCTCAAAACGTTTAAAACAACTATAACAAAATAGGGATAGATAGATCAGGCATTTAATTTATCCTGCTAGTAAAAAGATAGTTAATTACTGTATCAAACCCAGTATTAATACGGTGATATTCGTTAATATTAAGGGTATCAGAGCCGACAATAATATCGGGAAGGTAAACAACCAGAAACTACTCCAGCTTCCTTTTTATGAGACATACCATCAATTAGAGTATAAACTCAAATTAAAAGGTATTAATCTGGTGAAAAAAGGACCTCCGAATCTATAACAAGATGGGAGTAATGGGTACGGACAACCCGAATAGGTAGCTTGATTGATTTACGGATAAAACTTATCCTTTGTTACATAAGATCAAGCGACTATAAAGCTCGGTAATTGATTGCTGAGTAGTTCACATAGAATTTATTAATAGTGCGAAAGTGGCGGAACTGGCAGACGCGCATGGTTCAGGGTCATGTGCCGCAAGGCATAGGGGTTCGAATCCCCTCTTTCGCACCATTTTTTATTTAATTTAATAGAGATTATAGTTATTTTTCTATACTAAAGTCAAAATAGAATAACTTACTTAAAGACACATGATTTTTTGAACAAATTTAGGTAGTCATGTGGGTGAAAAACTCCTACAAATTAAGTAGGAGGTTTTTTATGAGCAGATCTGTATTGGAGATATATAAGGTGTTCTTGAAGAATAGTTTTACAAACTTTTGACAAATAGTCCTTTCGCTATACTCAACCTAAAAACTAATGGTCTTTTAGAAGAAAAATAACCCATATATTCCAACTATTAAAGACTGACTAACTGGATACAAGTGATGTTAATTTACAGAAATAAAAATGTTTTATAATAGAGCGCTTCATTATTTGTTTCCCCTCGGATTATGTTTCTTATAATTAGATAAACATCCTCTAATATTCCACTCTGAATTATGAAGATAATAAGCAGAGCAAAAATTATTAGTATAACAGAATATATATACATGCCTTTCTTTTCATTATCCAAAAAATCACTCCTTTATTGATATTTCAATAATAATTAACCTTCAAAATTATAATTAAACAATGCTAATATTATTCCTGCATAGCAATAATTAATGGAACATATTTATATTTAAAGATAATCAGTATTTTATCCAAATATTGCTCGAGGATTAACATGTGATAAGTTTGATTTTTACTCATTTTTCACATATAATAGCAAATGTTCATAAAGGGTTTGTAATAGTTAGGCATACATTGACATAAAATTTTGAGGAGGATTAAAATGAAAAAATATCTAGTTTTCATTTTATCATTACTCATCTTGATTGGAGTTTTTTCAGGGACAGGAATAGCTCAGTCTGATGAACCTATTGTCTTAGGTGAAGGAGATTGGCCTGGTTTCAGGGCTAAAAATTCAGTAATAGAATACATTCTAGAAAATATCGGTTATGAAGTTGAAAGAACAAGCGCTCGTGATCCCATATTACATCAGGCTTTAACTCAAGGAGATGTTGATGTACATGTTGGTTCATGGCTACCGCAAAACAATGATTTGAGGAGAAAATACAAAGGGGAACTTAATTATGTGACTCAAAACATGACGGAAGGTGTTTATATAATGGCGGTTCCTCGATACGTCTGGGAGGCTGGTGTTAAAAGCCATGCTGATTTAGATCAATATGCAGATAAATTTGATCGCAAACTTTATGTTGGTCCTGCTGGTTGGGCCTCTGATAAAAAGATGAATGAAGCAATTGAAAATGATATATATGGATTGGGTGACTGGGAGGCAATTAACTCCAGCCAAAGTGCCCTGATGGCACAAATTGAAAAATCAATCGATGAAAAAGAGTGGATATGTTTTGTCGGCTGGCAGCCCCATTGGATGAATGAGGTATATGATATGGAGTATCTCGAAGACCCTCAAAGATTATGGGAAAGCCCCTATTCCTGGGTAGATACTTTGACCAGAAAAGGGTTTGAAAAAGACTATCCAGAAGTATATAGGTTCTTACAGCAGTTCAGGGTTGATATTGACGATAATAATAAATGGATCTATGAAATAGGATTTAATGAAAGAGATGAAAAGGAAGTTGCAGAAGAATGGGTCAAAAAAAATATTTTAGAAGTCCGCCGTTGGTTAAGTCTGGTGGATACACCTGAAGGAGAACCAGCTTTTCAGGTTTTAAAAGAAAATATCGGTTTAGATAATAACTAAACTGTATTAATAATTAATTTTTGGGAGCAATAAAGGTGTGGAATAGAGTTAATAAGATCCTCTATTTTGCACCTTCTTAATTTCTTATAATAAATTATATTATTCAATCTGTTTGGGATTTAAAAAGGTTTGGAGTATATTTCCTAATAAGTTAAAATTCATCACGTTAATAATAAAAAACCCTGAGAAAGTCGAAAGCCAGCCAGTCTGAAATAAATATTTCTGTCCTCCTTTAAAGATTGTGGCCCGGTATAAAAAGTGATTCTTTTGCGAACCTAAAAAACTCAAAAAAGCTGCTAATAGGATGGCTTGCCCGACCCTTAGAGAAACGATAACAATGATAGTAAAACAGGGCAGATACCTAAGATGAGTTTGTTTTTAACAAGAGTTAGTTCAATAAATTTAAGGGTTTGTTTATCTTTCACCAGAGCTAGAAAGATAACCTTCTTATAGTTATTTTTTTGTAATTCTTACGAATTAATATCATACCCAGCGCTTAAAACAATACCATCCTTCGTTGTCCTCTTAATTCTATAGACCCGAAATGTAGCCTGCTTTGAAGAGAAACTAGCGCTAGGAGACAACCGATGAGTACTCTGTTTACATATTTTTTTACCAGACCATAATTAAATTTGTTTAACATCTTGTAATTTACACCTAATTTGTAAGCTTCTCTCAAAATGAAGAGACCGTAATCAGGCCAGCATTTTTGGCCGACTTTCCTTTCATGCTAGAGCTAAACTATTACAGATAATTGAGATTTTATTCAATATAATAAAAAGTGATTAATTTAGTTATGATGATATTATAACAATTATCTCTTGTAAGGGTAGATAAGTATTTAGGATTAATTTCACAATATAATTAATAATAAAGGAGGAAATTTATAAATATTCAAGAATAGATAAATAGATAATTATTATAAAATAGGAGGATAAAGATGTCAAAAATTATTGATGGAAAACAGATTGCAAAAAATATTAGAATGGAATTAAAAGAGGAGATTAAGGAGCTAAAAGAAGAGGGTAGAGCACCCGGCTTAACAGTTGTAATGGTCGGTAACAACCCTGCTTCAGAGACTTATGTAAGTATGAAAGAAAAAGCTGCCCAGGAAATAGGTATTGATTCGCGTTTAATTAAAAAAGAAGAAGAAATAAGTGAGAAAGAATTATTGGGCCTAATCGATGACCTAAACAATGACGATGCTGTTGATGGTATCCTAGTTCAGTTACCACTCCCCGATCATATTGATGAGAAGAAAGTTATTGAATCCATAGTACCTGATAAAGATGTAGATGGTTTTCATCCCATTAATACCGGGAGATTATTCAGTGGACAGGAAGATTCCTTAAGATACGAAGCATGTACACCTCTAGGTATTATTAGAATGTTAGAAAGAGAAGGTCTTGTAATAGACGGTAAAAATGCAACTATTGTAGGTAGAAGTAATATTGTGGGAAAACCAATTGCCCACCTCTTACTTGAGAGGCATGCTACAGTAACAATCTGTCACTCCCATACTAAAGACCTCAAAGCTGAAACAAAAAGAGCTGATATAGTAGTAGCGGCAGTCGGTAGACCAGAAATGATTACCGGTGATATGATTAAAGAAGGAGCTGTTGTAATTGATGTCGGGATCAACCGTGTAAAAGGTGAATTACTCGGTGATGTTGAATTCGAAACAGCTAAGAAAGTAGCTTCTAAGATAACACCTGTACCTGGTGGTGTTGGTCCAATGACAATAGCTATGCTTATGGAAAATACTGTTAAGGCCAGAAAGTACCATGGAGCATAATATAGACAGGATCTATTCTGTTTCACAGATTAATAATTATATAGAAGCATTATTTAGTGCAGATCAAGTACTACAGGACCTCTGGGTTAAAGGAGAAGTTTCAAATCTGTACAATGCAAACTCCGGGCATCTCTATTTTACCATTAAGGATGAAAAAGCTCAGTTGAAGACAGTTATGTTCGAACATAAGAGCCAGAACCTAGATTTTGAACTGGAAGACGGGATGGAGATAGCTGTTCACGGCTATCTTAATATATATAAAGTAAGGGGCGAATATCAACTCTATGCCGATCAGATAATCCCGGAAGGTAAAGGCTCCTTATATGAAGCTTTTGAAGAGCTTAAGAAAAAATTAAAAGAAGAGGGGCTGTTTAAAGAAGAGATTAAAAAGAAAATACCCCTGATTCCAAAAAAGATTGGAATCGTAACTTCGCCCAGCGGAGCAGCAATTCGCGATATATTATCGGTAGTAGATAGAAGGTTTGAACACGTTTCAATCCTGATTGTACCATCTCTTGTACAGGGTGAGAAGGCTGCTGACCAGATCGTAGAAGGTATTAACTATTTAAAGGACCGTGATGACATTGATTTAATTATTGTTAGCCGTGGTGGTGGATCAATTGAGGATCTTTGGCCCTTTAATGAAGAAAAGGTAGCCCGAGCAATTCATACTTCTCAAATACCGGTAATCAGTGGAGTCGGTCATGAGACCGACTTTACCATTGCTGATTTTGTAGCTGACTTAAGGGCCCCTACACCTTCGGCTGCAGCTGAACTAGCGATCGCAAACCGGGAGGAAATCGAAAACCAACTTGATAATTTATCGAGACGGCTTCTTCATAACCAGAAAGCAAGCTTAAAAAGTTCTAAGGACCGCCTGAACTCTATCGCTAGAAGGCGGGTTTTTAAAAAACCGGCAGAATTATTTATCGATAGGATGCAGCGTCTTGATGAATTCAGTCGGGAATTGAAATGGAATATAGAAAAGGTTTTAGATAAAAACAAGGAACAGTTTAAGGTTTTAAACAGTAAGCTGGAGACCTTAAGTCCCTTGAAAACGATTAAAAGGGGATATAGTATCAGCTCTGATCAAGAGGGTAATCCGGTTACTGATATCGGTGAAGTCCAAAAAGGGCAAGGGATAAAAACAATCCTAAAGAACGGATATTTTACAAGTACAGTGCAAAAAATTGAAGAAAATGGTGGTTTAGATGAGTGATAAAAAGGATTTAACTTTTGAAAAAGCTATCCAAGAACTAGAGGAAATAGTGGAAGCCCTGGAAGAAGGGGGCTTACCCTTAGAAGCATCATTAGAAAAGTTCAGCCGAGGAATTGAACTGATTAAATACTGTAATCAAAAACTAAGTGAGACCGAAAAGAAAATTGAAGTGCTGATCAAAGAAGATGAAGAAATACAAGGAATTGTTCCTTTTGAAGATGAATTCGGCCAATAAATATAATTTGAGATGGAGGTTATCGAAATGGAAGTAATTAAGTCCTTAGAGAAGGACCGCAGCAATTTAATTAAAGCTATTCAGATGGTCCAAAAAGATCATGGATATATTTCTGATCAGGCGATCAAAAATATTTCTGAATACTTCAAAATCCCTACTGTAGAAGTAGAGGGAGTCTTAAGTTTTTACGCCCAGTTTAAAAGAACTGCCCCCGGTAAGTATAAGATCGCAGTTTGTGATGGGACAGCCTGCCATATTAAAGGTTCCAGCCGGGTTAAAAACTGGTTGGTAGAAGATTTAGGTATCGATGATGGTGAAACTACCGATAATGGCCTTTTTTCAATGGAGACGGTAGCCTGTTTAGGGTGTTGTAGTTTGGCTCCCGTGGTTAGTATCAATGGTAAAGTATATGGTAAATTAGACCGCAAGAAACTTTTAAAGATTATTGATGATTACCGGAATCGGGGTGAAAATTAAATGATTGAACGCATTAAAGTAGGTATGGCCAGCTGTGGAATTGCGGCCGGTGCAGATGAAGTAAAAGATTTTTTAGATGAGAAACTTAAAGATCGTGATATAGAGGTGCTAGAAGTTGGATGTATCGGGCACTGTTATGCAGAACCACTGGTTGAAGTTGAAACCGAGAGCGGCTCGGTATTTTTTGAAAATGTAGAAGCAAGCGAGGATTACTTAGATAAAATATTAGAGATAGAGCAAGAATCGACCATGTCATTCCGTGATGAGAGGACCGGTCGTGAACATTTAAAAGTGACTAAACTGGCCGGCAGGATTGATCCCATCTCTATAGAAGAATACATAGAAAACGGTGGATATGAAAGTCTAAAGAAAGTTAAAGAAATGGAGGCTGAAGAGATAGTAGAAGAGGTCAAAATCTCGGGCTTAAGAGGCCGGGGTGGGGGAGGATTCCCGACCGGACTTAAGTGGAGCTTTTTAGCCGGTAAAGAAGCAGATAAAAAGATCTTGATCTGTAATGCTGATGAAGGTGACCCGGGAGCATTTATGGACCGTTCGATGATGGAGTCGGTTCCTCATCAGGTCTTAGAAGGAATGCTGATTGCAGCCTTAGCAACCGGAGCTAATGAATTATTTATCTATGCCAGGGCTGAATATCCACTGGCAGTTAAGAATATGAATACTGCGATTGATCAGGTTTATGATAATGAGATAAATGTCTTTGATGGTAAAACCATCGATGTAACTGTAAAAGAAGGGGCAGGAGCCTTTGTCTGTGGAGAAGAAACCGCGATGATCCATTCCCTGGAAGGAAACCGCGGCAATCCACGTTTTAGGCCACCTTATCCGACTGATGAAGGGTATAAAGGCTATCCGACCCTGATTAATAATGTAGAAACCTTTGCCAATATTCCGATCGTATTTGAAGAAGGTGGAGAAAAGTATGCAGAGCTGGGAACCGAAAATTCAAAAGGAACCAAACTATTTGCGCTGGCCGGTGATTTAAAGTACGCCGGTTTAGTAGAAGTACCAATGGGTCTAACAATCGGTGAAGTTGTCTATGATATAGGGGGAGCCAAAAGAGGAGAAGTTAAGGCCGTCCAGATCGGTGGTCCCTCGGGAGGTTGTATCCCTGCTAAACATTTTGATGTTTCTATTGATTATGATTCACTGGAATCACTCGGCGCTATTATGGGTTCTGGTGGTTTGATTGTAATTGGTTCTGACCGTTGTATGGTGGAAACAGCCCGCTACTTTTTGGAATTCACTACAATAGAAAGCTGTGGGAAATGTACTTTTTGTCGGATCGGAACCAAAAGAATGTTAGAAACATTAGAAAGAATTACTTCGGGAGAAGGAACTTCAGATGATATTGATTTCTTAGAAGATATGGGTCCCAAGGTGATTGATGCATCATTATGTGGGTTAGGTCAAACCGCACCAAATCCAGTTCTTTCCACCCTGAGGTATTTTAAAGATGAATATTTAGCCCATGTTGAAGATAAACACTGTCCCGCTTTACAATGTAATGATCTTGTCGATATTGACCTCGACCAAGAAATTTGTATTGAATGTGGTCAGTGTATTAAAAACTGTCCTGTTGACGCTATTTCAGAGGACTTTGTGGTAGATAATGAAGTTTGTACAAGGTGTAATACCTGTATCGAAGTCTGCCCGGTCGATGCAATAAGCCGTGTAAAAAGGGGTGAAACCAATGGCTAAAATAAATATTAAAATAGATGGAAAAGAAATTAAAGCAAAAGAAGGTCAGACTCTCCTGGAAGTTGCTGAAGAGAACGGAATTGAAATTCCAACTCTTTGTTATCATGAACAGCTTTCCCAAACAACTTCCTGTTATTTATGTATGGTTAAAGATAAAAATACAGGCAACTATATTCCAAGCTGTTCGTCTGAGATAACAGACGGGATGGATATAGAGGCTACAAGTGACGATATATTTGAAATGAGAAAAGCGACCTTAGATTTACTCTTATCTGAACATACCGGAGACTGTGAAGCCCCCTGTACAATGGCCTGTCCAGCCGGTATTCAGATTGAAGAATATTTAAGAGCAGCCCGGAAAGGTGAATTTTTAGAAACATTAAAGATTATAAAAGAAAAACTTCCGTTACCAATGTCAATCGGAAGGATATGTCCGAGGTTCTGTGAAGAAGACTGTCGGCGCAATGTCATTGACGAGGAAGCTGTAAATATTAATGATGTTAAACGATATGCAGCTGATTTACACTATGAAGACTACTTGGAAGAACTCCCGGCCTTAACTGATAAAAAGGTTGCTATTGTGGGAGCAGGTCCAGCCGGATATTCAGCTGCTTACTATCTGAGATTAAAGGGGATAAGGTCTGACCTCTTTGATAAGATGCCAGAACCCGGTGGCATGCTGCGTTATGGTATCCCTGAGTATAGATTACCTAAAGATATTCTCGATAAAGAATTAGCTCATTTTGATAAGATGGGTGGAATTGAGGTCAATTGTGGGCAAGAACTTGGTAAAGATATCAAGCTAGAGCAGTTAAAGCAGGATTATGACTCTGTGTTAATCGCGATCGGAAGTTGGACTTCCCGCTCAATGCGGACCGAAGGTGAAGAACTGGCGGTGGGGGGAATCGACTACCTGGCAGAACTTGCCTTAAACGGCTGGTCTGGTAAAGATCCAGGTGAAACGATAATTATCGGGGGCGGAAATACTGCGATGGACTGTGCAAGAAGTGCGGTCCGTTTAACAGATGATCCGGTCAATGTGTTTTATCGTCGGACAGAATTGCAGATGCCTGCTGATGATATTGAATTTGTAGAAGCACAGGAAGAAAACGTGAATTTTAAATTTTTAACCCAACCTATAAAATTAAGAGAAGAAAACGGTAAAAAAATATTGAAATGTGTAAAAATGAGATTGGGTGAAAAGGACGCTTCTGGACGCAGAAAACCGATCCCTATTGAAGGTAGTGAATTTGAAGTTAAAGCTGATACAGTAATTGCAGCTATTGGGCAGAGTACAGCTGCTCCTGAAGGTGTACCTACTAATCGCTGGGATGATATTGATGCCGATCAAGAAAATTACCATGTGGAGGCTAATCTATTTTCAGCCGGAGATTGTGTTACCGGACCTGCAACTGTGGTAGAAGCAATCGGGGCAGGTCGTCAAACAGCCGAAAGTATTGCAGCCCATCTGGCAGGAAAAGAATATGAAAGAGATTATATTATCAATGTTTCCAGAGGCCATTGGCAATCCTTAACTGAGGATGAATTAGTATTAATTAAAGAACCGGTTGAGAGAAAAAGAGCAAAGTTAGAATATATACCAGAAGATGAACGGATCAATACCTTTGCAGAAACTAATAAGACTTTAGGTGAACAAGATATTATAGAAGAAGCTGAAAGATGTATAGAATGCAGTTGTTCATATAAAGAAGACTGTCAGCTTAAAGATTATTCTGAAGAGTACAGAGCTGATCCTGAAGCTATAACTGGTCAAAAGATACTATTTGATTATGATATGAGACATCCTGAAATTATCAGAGATCCTGGTAAATGTGTCAGATGTGAAGCCTGTATTAAAGTCTGTAAAGAAGTAGTTAATGAATACCTATTAGAATTTAAAGAACGAGGATATTATACTAATGTGGGAACCGAATTTGGTAAACCACTCCCGGTGGACTGTACAGAATGTGGAGAGTGTATAGATATCTGTCCAGTTGGAGCGTTGGACTGGAAAAGCAAAAAGAGATAAATCTTAATATAAGGGAGATTGGGTGGCTAAAAAGCACCCGTTCTCTCTTCTATAGATAAAAGGTGGTTAAAATGAAAGATTTTGATGAAATAATTAAGTATGAAAAAGAGAAGATAGACCAGTTGATAATCGAAAAAATAGATATGCTGCGCGAGAAAGCCGATTCATCACTGAATACAATTATAGATTCTCTGGAATATTCATTAAAAGCAGGTGGAAAGCGGATTAGACCTATTTTGTCAGTAAGGGTTGCCAAGATGTTAGGTGGTAACTTAGAGGTGGCGTCAAATGTAGGTTTAGCCGTTGAATTTATTCATACCTATTCCCTGATTCATGATGACCTACCTGCCATGGATGATGATAACTACCGGAGGGGACAGTTAAGTAATCACAAGGTCTTTGGAGAGGGGATCGCAATTCTAGCTGGTGATGCTTTATTAACACTTGCTTTTGAAATCCTTTCCCAGCTAAATTTAAAACCGAAAGATAAGCTTAATATAATCAGCCTAACAGCAGATAAAGCTGGTTTTAAAGGTATGGTTGGCGGCCAGTCCATGGACCTTAAATTCGAAGATGTTAGGATTGATCTTGATACATTGACTAAACTACATAATTATAAGACGGGAGCCTTATTTAAAACAGCTGTTTTAGGGGGAGCTTTTTGTGCTGAACCGAGTCAAGATCAGAAAAAGGCTTTAAATAACTATGCTGAACAACTCGGCCTCTTATTTCAGATTACAGATGATATTCTGGATAAAACAGGTGATCAGGATAAATTGGGAAAAGAAACGGGTAGTGACGAAAAATCTAAGAAGAGTACATATTTAACTTTATTGGGTTTGGAAAAGGCAAAAGAACAAGCTGAAGCAGTAGCAGAAGCCGCCAAAAAAGAATTATCTATATTTGAAAATAATGTATTCCTTACAAATCTGATAGATTTTATCTTAAAAAGGGATAGTTAAATTGCAGGTCAACCTTACTTATGTTATAATTATTATGCTTTTAAAATTTATAGATAGATAATAAATATTAAAAAGTTAATAATAAAAGTTTGATGTATTTATTGGTAGGGGGAAATATAAATGAGTAAATTGCTTGATGAAGTTATCAATCCTGAGGATTTGAAGGACTTTTCTTTTGAAGAGTTGAATACATTATCAACCGAAATCAGAGACTTTCTATTGGAAACAATCTCAGAAACAGGTGGACATTTAGCATCTAACCTAGGGGTTGTCGAACTCACAGTAGCTTTGCACTACCATTTAAACAGTCCGATCGATAAAATCGTCTGGGATGTTGGACACCAGAGTTATACCCATAAAATTCTGACCGGGAGAAAAGACCAGATGTCTACGATCCGACAGAAAGGTGGATTGAGCGGCTATCTGAAGAGAAGTGAAAGTGATCACGATATCATCGAAGCCGGGCATACCAGTACTTCTATCTCATCTGCACTGGGTTTAGCTTTAGCTCGGAATAAAAAAGAAGGAAAAGAAAGGATTTACTCGGTAATTGGAGATGGGGCTTTAACAGCCGGGATGGCCTTTGAAGCACTTAATAATGTAGGACATCTAAAAGAAGATATGAATGTTATCTTAAATGATAATAATATGTCAATTTCTCCGAACGTTGGTGCTATTTCAAATTATTTGACAAAGGTTAGAACTGATCCCGTTCTTAGCAAATTAAAAGATGACATCGAATTTATCATCGAAAAGATCCCTAAAATTGGAGGGGGAGTATCGAAGTCAGTTGAACGAGTCAAAAAAGGTTTAAAATATGTATTTATAATCGGTATCCTATTTGAAGAACTAGGCTTTACTTATTTAGGTCCTATTGATGGTCATAATATAGAAGTTTTAGTCCGTAATTTCAAAAAAGCTGATGAAATCGAGGGTCCGGTCTTGATTCATATTAATACAACCAAAGGTAAAGGATATAATTTAGCAGAAGAAAAGCCGAGCGAATATCATGGAGTAAGTCCTTTTGATATCAGTAATGGTGAATCTAAAAGCTGTCGTAACTACAAAACATACAGCCAGGTATTTGGACATACTGCTGCTAAAATCAGAAAAAGACTGGGTAATGAAGTAGTCGGTATAACCGCTGCAATGGCTAGTGGGACTGGCCTGGATATTTTTGAGGAAAAATATCCAGACGAGTTCTATGATGTCGGGATTGCCGAACAACATGCTGTAACTTTATCAGCCGGGATGGCCCGCGGTGGTTTAAAACCCCTTGTCTCAATCTATTCTACCTTTATGCAGAGAGCCTTTGATCAAGTCGTAGAAGATGTTGCCCTCCAGAAATTACCGGTCTCGCTCTTTTTAGACCGGGCTGGTCTGGTAGGAGATGATGGAGAAACCCATCATGGAGCCTTTGATTTAAGCTATATGAGGATGGTTCCCAATATGGTAGTGATGGCTCCCCGTGATGAAAATATTTTACAGCATATGGTGTGGACTTCAGTTAATCATCCGGGTCCAACTTCTGTCCGCTATCCGCGGGGAGAAGGTTATGGAGTTTGTTTGGATCAAGAACTTAAAGAATTAGAGATCGGGAAAGCAGAAAGCCTTACAGAGCCCGGTGATATATTGATAATTGCGATCGGATCAATGGTTCATCCCGCCCTAAAAGCTGTTGAAAATTTAGAGAAAATGGGGATTAAGGCAGAAGTTATCGACGCCCGTTTTGTGAAACCTCTTGATGAAAAGATGTTCAGAGAGAAATTTGTTAACTACGATAAGATAGTTACTGTTGAAGAAAATGTATTAAACGGAGGGTTTGGTAGCAGTATTTTGGAGTTCATAGAAAGAGAAAATATCAAGAGTACAGTGCTTAAAAGAATTGGTTTACCCGATGAATTTGTTACCCACGGTACGATGAGAGAACTAAGAGCCATCTATAATCTAGATCCTGACGGTATCACCAGAATTACCTCTAATTTTTTTAAAGGTAATCTGGAGGGAGAGTTATGGCATCCCAAAAACGCATAGATCTGCTCTTAACTGAGCGAGAATACTTTCCTTCACGTAATAAGGCTAAGAGAGCGATAATGGCGGGAGAAATATATGTCAATAACCAAATGGTTGATAAACCCGGAACCCGGGTTGATATAAATGCTGATATAGAAGTTAAGGGTGATTCCTTACCATATGTTAGCCGGGGTGGTTTAAAGCTAGAAAAAGCCCTCCAGATTTTTGAGGTAGATCCCACCGGTAAAAAAGTAATCGATATCGGGGCTTCAACCGGAGGGTTTACAGACTGCATACTGCAGCAAGGAGCAGAACAAGTTTATGCAGTCGATGTCGGTTATGGTCAGTTAGCGTGGAAACTGAGGAAGGACAGCCGGGTCCAAGTGATTGAAAGGACAAATTTTAGGTATATAACAGAGCAAGAATTACCTGTTAAGGTTCCTCTAATTGTTATAGATGTTTCATTTATATCCCTGCGTTTGATCATTCCAAAGGCTCTTCAGTTTTTAAAAGAAGCAGGAGAAATTCTGGCTTTGATCAAACCACAGTTTGAAGCCGGCCGGGATAAGGTTGGTAAAAAAGGGATCATAAAAGATAAAGAGATACATCAAGAAGTAATTACCACCTTAAGCCAATTTTTTGATGATCATGATCTGGTTTTAAAAGGACTTGATTTTTCCCCGATTAAAGGGGCCTCCAGTAAAAATATAGAGTACTTAATATATTTAAAGAATGCAAAAGAATATAATAATGATCTTTTTGCCTGGGGGAAAAAGATAGAAGATGTAGTTAACAGAGCTCATCAGAAGCTTTAACTTTGAGGGGGATGAATAATATCAAAACCATCGGCCTTGTCTTAAATACTGAAAAGGATAATTCCTTGAAAGTATCAAAAGAGATGATTAATCTGATTAAAGAAAAAAATATAGATTATCTTTTAGAAAAAGAAGGAGCTAAAGAACTTGATCTAAATCATAAGAGGGCTAGTAATGAAACCCTGCGAGAAAAAGCCGATATGGTTATCGTTTTCGGTGGAGACGGCACATTTTTACACACTTCCCTGAATTTTATCGGAACGGGGATCCCTTTAATGGGTATAAATCTAGGCAGGATTGGGTTCTTAACTGAAATCGAGACTAATGAACTTGGGGAAGCCTTAGATGATATAATCGCCGGTAATTATAGGGTTGAGAGCCGTAACACACTAGAAGTATGTCTGGAAAGAGATGGTAAATCATTAGAGAAAAAACATGCAGTTAATGATGTAGTCATAAATAGGTCTGCCGATGGCCAGATGTTGAAAGTAGATATGCATATTAATAATGAGTTCGTCAATTCTTACCGTGGAGATGGAATAATTGTTTCAACACCGACCGGTTCAACTGCTTATTCTTTTTCAGCCGGTGGTCCGATAATTAATCCCCAGGTGAAAGCGATTTTAATCACACCCCTTTGCCCACATGCGGTTCATGTAAAACCAATGGTGATTTCAGATCATGAAACTATTGAAATCGATGTTGAAGGGGAAAAAGATAAGATGTTTTTAACTACTGATGGAAGGAATTCTATCGGGATTAGACGAGAAGATATTGTTAGGATTAAATCGTCCGATCAGGATATTTCACTAATAAAATTTCCTGATAGGACATTTTATACTATATTAAGGAATAAGATGAGAGTAGGATTAGTTTAGAACTAGCTTAGAGGGGGAAAACAAAAAACCCCTGGTTAACTTTTGAAATCATATTATCAGGGATTTAACCTAAAATTAAAGAATTTCAAAAATTTGTTAACAAGTTTAATAAATCTAGCCTGTTATAATTATCATACATCTATGGTAATTTATTATTAATTGCTAATTATATTATAGGTAGTGTAAAAGTTTTATGAAAAATAATTAAAAAATAATAGATGATAATCATTTAAGCAGAATATTTACGAGGGGGGAAGCTGATGAAAAACAAGAGACAACTGAAAATATTAAATTTGGTTAAAAATGAAGTGATTAGTACCCAAGAAGAATTAGTAAAAAGGTTAAAAGAAGCCGGGATCCAAGTTACGCAAGCTACGGTATCAAGAGATATAAAAAAATTAGGATTAATCAAAGTACCTGATGCAGAAGGTAATTATAAGTATGCTTTAGCAAATCAGAAATCAACAGCAGAAAACAAATATTGGTTAAAAAAGATGTTCAACAACCTGGTAGCAGATATCGATTTCAGTGATAATGTAATTTTACTTAAAACCGTTAAAGGTACTGCAGGTGGATTAGGAGAAGCACTTGATAATATAGATTGGGATCATATAATAGGGAGTGTTGCCGGTGACGACACCCTCTTATTAATTGTTAAACCAGTTCATAAGACAGAAGAAATCTATGAAGAACTTAAAAAGTTAATGGTTTAAAACAGGAGGGCTTTAATGTTAACTGAATTGAATATTAAGAATTTTGCCTTGATATCTAAACTAAATATTGAATTCCAATCAGGGTTTAATGTCCTAACCGGTGAAACCGGGGCAGGGAAATCCATTATACTTGATGCCCTCGATATATTAATGGGAGCTCGGGCCTACAAGGAGATTATCAGAACCGACCATAAAGTCGCCCACATAGAAGCCTTGTTTTATCCCGATAAAAAGGATGAAATAGATCAAATTTTAACTAAAAATGGGATAAATACAGAAGATAAAATGCTTTTAATATCGCGTGAAATTAATCAAGATGGCCGTAATAAGGGTCGGATCAATGGTCAGCTGGTTACAGTTTCCTTAATCCAGGAAATAGCTCCGTATTTAATTGATATCCATGGACAACATGAACAACAAAGCCTTTTAAATGAAGACACCCATCTGAAGATATTAGATCAATATGTTAAACATGACATAAGAGAAATAAAAAAAGAAGTAAGGGATTACTACAGAGAGATTACAGATCTTCGTAGTAAATTAAAAAATATCGATATAGATGAACAGAGCAGGGCTCGAAAGATAGATCTTTACCAGTTTCAGATCGATGAAATTAAAAAGGCGGATCTCAAAGAAAATGAAGATGAAAAGCTGTTTAAAGAGTATCAGAAACTCTCTAATATGGAAGATATCTATGCGCTTTGTGGTCAGATTGAAAACTTAATCAGTGCCGAGGACTATAATCAGTCCGGTTTTATGGATAAGGTTGGACATTTCATGAAGGATTTAGAAGAATATACTGAATATGATGATCGATTGGCAGAATTTCAAAAGGCACTTCAGACCATATACTATGAGCTGGAGGAATTAAGTTTCGGTTTAGATGATTATATAGCAAATGTAGATTTTAACCAGGCTGAATTAAAGAAAATAGAAGAAAGGCTTGATCTGATAAACCGGCTCAAGAGGAAATATGGTGATAGTATTGAACAGATATTAGCCTACAAAGAGGAACTTGAAGATAAGTTAGATCAGTTAAAAAATCAGGAACAGATTATAGAACAGTTGGAAGATAGATTGAAGAAATTAAGAAAAGAATATGATAGTAAAGCAGCCACCCTTTCAGAAATCAGGCAGAAACAAGCTAAACAGTTTGAAAAAGAAATTAAGGATCAATTAAAAGACCTAGCCATGGAAAAAGCAGCTCTTAAAGTACAGTTTAAAAAAGCGAACCGATCCGAAACAGGTATAGATCATGTTAAATTCTTAATTACTACTAATCCGGGTGAAGACCTGAAACCGTTAAGCAAGATAATTTCTGGGGGAGAACTATCTCGGATAATGCTTGCCTTTAAAAATATTATGGCTGATATTGATAAGGTAGAGACCATTATCTTTGATGAGGTAGATAAAGGTATTGGTGGTAAAACCGCACAGAAGATGGCTGAGAAGCTGTATAGGATTTCTAAAAAAAGACAGGTAATTTGTGTATCTCACCTTCCACAGGTGGCAAGTATGGGGGACAACCACTATTATATTAATAAGAGTACTGGTCAGGATAAAAAAACTGTTACCAGTATAAGACAACTTGAAAAAAAAGAAACAATTGAAGAACTAGCTCGGATGTTAGGTGGAGTCAAATTAACTGATACAACAAAAAACCATGCCCGTGAAATGTTTAAAATGGCAAAAGATAAACAAGAAAGTATTTAGTCAACTACTCCACCCTAATCAAAAACAAGATTAGGAGGGAGCTTGAAAAGGCTCATAAGTGAAGTAGGAGATTAGCTTTAGTGATGTCTTCTCGAAGGTGAAGGCAGATGAACTATGTCCTGTGTTGAGTGTTCGACATACACCCTAGGATGCTTCTCCAGTCTTAGGCTCTGGAAGTTGTAATGGACGACCTCATATCGCTACCCTTATGATATGCAACATCATTACAACCTATGCCTACACAGACATTAGCGAGGAGAACTTACCTGGATTAGCAGAGATGACCTTTACAGGTCGCAAAATTATAGTTTAAGGAAGTGTTAAGATATGATATGTCCAAGACAAAAATGGAAAGCCATTAGACCCTACTAATTCAGCTAGAGCTAGAAAATTATTAAAAAAAGACAGAGCTAAAGTTGTTAAAAGAAATCCATTTACTATCAAAATTATAGATAGAGAAAGAAAAAATTCTTATACTAAAGATGTAACTTGAGGCATAGACGCTGGATATAAAGAAGTAGGTTTTTCAGCAATTAATGAAAATGAAGAATTAATTAGTGGGGTGTTAAAACTTCGCAATGATATATCTAAAAAATTAGAGCAAAGAGCTAATTATCGTAGAAATAGAAGACATAGAAATACTAGGTATCGCAAAGCTAGATTTGATACTCAAAAAATACAAAATCCTGAAATAGAAGGGGTTGAGTATCAACAAGGGGAATTGCAAGGGTATTTAGTTCGTAATTATTTATTAAAAAAGTTCAATTATCAATGTAAATATTGTGGTAAAGAAGATACTCCTTTAGAAGTTGAACATATAACTCCTAAATCTAGAGGCGGGTCTGATAGAGT
>JAWOEZ010000040.1:0-3697 GCA_046482435.1 Halanaerobiales bacterium | reverse complement strand
GTGTTTGAATCCGCATTTGGGATTATCTCCACAGACTTTAGCTTCTATGAAGTCATTACTATAACTTGAGGTGGTTTTACCACAATATTTGCATTTGTATTTTTTTAGTTGTTTCATTTTTCTTTAGTTGTCATATAATTTGTTAGTCCTCCACAGATTCGGCATTAATTGATCCTTTTTCTTTGGTCTTCCCGGTCTGTCATAATGTAGCCCGCTTTTATTTTTAATGTCAGCCCTGTTGATTTCTCGGGCTATTTGTAACTCGAGACTTGCGATTTTTTCTATGTATCTCTCTTTTTGAGCTTCTAATTCTCGGATTTTACTGTTTCCAGAAAATTGACTTTGATTGAGTTTAAGTAAAAACTCGGGTTTAATTTCTTTTTGTTTTGTTGTCATTTTTTAGTATTTTCTTGCCTCCATGTTTGTTTGAGCTGGGATTAAGATGTTTTGCCGGAATAATGTACTAACTGTTTTTCCAGTATCTAGTGAATACTGCCTTAGAGCTTTATGTTCGGCTTCTGTTAGTCGAATATTTATTATTTTCATTTGTTCTTCCATTTTGTTATTTCTCCTATTTTCCATTGTGTGAAGTGTCTTGCTCTGGTTTCTTCTGCTTTCTTTTCAAGCATAGGTTTTAAATGTTCAATTAGATTCATCTTCTCACATACCTCTCAGTTTCTTGTTGACCGAATTTTATGTATGTGTCATACATTCGGTTTAATTCGCCATAATCTACACCAAACTGGGTTCTTATTGGTTCTATCAAGTCAGGATTCTTATGTAATCTTGACATTGCGTTTAATTCTTCATCTGTTAGTTTTTCTTCTAGTTGTTTCATTTTGTTTTTTTTTTAGTTAGTTTTATTTTTGGTCTCTAATGAATTACAATTTAAACACCCTGAATATTCAGAACCGTAAACAGATTCATTCATCATTTTATTTTGGCATTTAAGACAAATCTTGGCGTGTTTATCTTTTTCTATATTGTCTATCATCCATTGAAATGTTAAAGTATATTTCTTTCTACATACAATACATATATAAGTTTTATTCACTTTTCTATAACCTCTAAGTAGTAGTCTAATTTTGAGTTATATTTTTTGGTTAAATATAATCTTTCGCTCAATGGGGCAAAGGTTAGTTTGCACCATAGCCTCGATAACTTTAACATGAATTGTTTTGTTTTCATCGTGTAAAGATTTAAAGATTTCTTTATTTATAAACCTTTCGAATTCTAAGGCAATCTAGGGCTTATTTTTTTTAATTCTCAAATTTTATCTCGTAATGTTCTAGTGTTACTTTACAATGAGGACAGAAGTAGAAACCTTTTTTATATTCTACTTTGTTCTGGCATCTAGTGCAGATTAACATTCTGCTAGCACCTCGTCGATATTTTTTGAGTTTTCATCTAGTTGGTAGATGTAAGCCTCAGTTAAATCTATTTCTAAGTATTCTATACTTGGGGTTGTAATTTTTTTTGCTTTTAGTTTCATTTTTTTATTTTATGTCTCCTGTTTGTGTTATACATTTGCTTATTACTACACCCCAGGATAATTTTAGCATTTGTTTTTTATGTTCTTTTTGTAAGATTTTAATTAATCCTCCCCGAGTTAATAATAATTCTGTATTAGTTTCTAAATCTTTTATTATTACTTGAAAGGTTTGTTTTGCTGCAGGACAAATGTTATATAATGTGTTTAACATCTTTTCGGTTTCTTTTATTTTTGTTTCATCTTTCTGTGTTAGTAAGTGAGAACGTAAATGAATATGACAATAATAAGATAATTTTTTTATTTCTGGAATCATTGTTCTCCTCCAAGAATTAACACTCTTTGGGGTTTCCCGTCTATCCATGCAACTTTAGTTATTTTACCTGTGTTAGATAGATACCTCGTGAAATTGTTTCTACTATATATTTTTAGCCTCGAACTCTCACAGAAGTAACAATATAATTTATAGAACTCTGATAGTTTGATGACTGAGTTAAATCCGGTCTCATATATAGACAAATCTAAATTAACTTTGAGACTTGAGGCTAGATTATCATATCCCTCAAGTTCTTCTATCTCGGATAAAAATTCTAATACATTATTTCTACATGCATTTTGAATGGCTTTTTTGTGTTCATTTTCTAATGGTTTATCTACAATTCCGTAATCTACATCCAAACAAAATAAATGATATGCGAAAGCAGTTAATTCTTCAGAGATGTTTGCCTTTAAATTTCCGATCAATTCCCAACCATTTTGGAGTTTTTTGGATTTGAAAACTGAATATCTTCTGTCTCCTTCTTCAATCTTAATGGTTATCTGGTGGTTACTGGTAAATATAAAGTGACTATAATTTCTTATAGTCAAATCATTCTTAAATTTTCTTCTTATTGTGATGTACTCGTCAGTAACAAAATTTTTAAGTTTCTCGGGAATCGTAAACTTATTGTCATTATGTACTACTTCATTAGCTACAATTAGTTGTTTGCCCATAAGGTAATCTGTGAACTCTGAATTAATTTGACTTTGTCCGATTTCAATGAAATTGTTTCCAAATAAATTTTTCAAAACTAAATTACAAAATTGAGTTTTTCCTGTTCCCTGTTCTCCCTGTAGAATAATTGAAGTAGCTAGTTTTATAGTTGGATTTTGAAGTTGCCAGGCTAACCATTGACAGAAATATTGATATTCGTTTTCTCTATAATCTACAAGATTATATAATAAATTTCGTATGTTAGGAAAGTCTAAATCCTCGTTAGGTTTAAAATTTGAGAATAATTTTGATTTTTTATAAGTATTAAATAATATTTTTGTATCTTCTTGAATTAATTCTCTTCCTGAGGGTTCATAACCTATATTATCAATAATAATATAATTATCTTCAATTAAGAAATTAACTACTTTATCTTTATTTATTTTTTTTAGGTCTAGAATTTCCGCAAACTTAGAGAAATCAAAATTACTTTCATCTAACAATTTTTTGAAAATGTCAAAAATTCTTTTTTTTGAATAACAATTATATAGTTTAGTTTTGTATTCATACAAAAGGAATTCGTCAGATTCTTTTGCCTCCTTTAATCTATAGATGCTATATCCTATCTCTTTTAACGCTTCCATTTATTATTTTCGTCCAGAGAAATAGAAAGGTTTATAAATATGTAAATATATATAATATTATATAAGGACTATTTCTCTTGGGGCGCCAACCCCTCAAAACTCACATTTTGAAACGATAATTAAACTATATTCTTTTCCTATATAATTTTTTCGTTTTCACTGAAAAGTTAAATCCTTACACTTAATTACAAATTAACCTTACACTTTAAACGCAAAATATGGGCAATACAAGCCAATCTTACACTCCTTACACTTATTACACTTATATTATAATATTAATACGTATATGCATTTTTACATATAAGAGTTTGTGATTTTACGCGTAAGGTGCGTAAGGATTCTTTATTTCTATTATTTCGAGTAGAATTTTTTAGATTATATATTTTTGGAAAGATAATTATTAATCCTTTTAATCAATAACCTTTTAGTTTAAGATATTTACTTTAAGAAACCGAAAGGTTTATAAATGTGGAAGTATTATATACATTAGGTGGAAAAACACCATAAAAGAAAATGGAAATAACTAGTTGGGGAATATTTTGGATTTGTTTGTTTGGAACTGCTACAATATGTACAGTAGTAGACTTAATA
>JAWOEZ010000014.1:0-10209 GCA_046482435.1 Halanaerobiales bacterium | reverse complement strand
TAATATTAAAGAGACCGTTAGAAATTATAAAAATTATTTAAATAATTTATAACAGGAGAGATTTTAATTTGAAATTAGCTGATAGTAATTATGATAAGATTATTACTTACATCTTAATAGCTATGATCGCGATCACCCCTTTATTATATTTTCCTTATCTCGAAAAAGGGGATCTATATCGGACCGGTTTTAATCAATACCAGCTAATTCGTTATGATAATATCTATAAACCAAAAATAACCGCTGTTTATTACCTCGTATTATTATTGGCAATAATAATTTTATTGAAACAATTTTATGATCAGAATAAAATTAATACTGATTTAAGTAATATCAGCATCTTTTTGTTTTTAACTTTTACAATTCTTTCCACTATCTTTTCGAAATATTATTTCCAATCTATATACGGCCGGCCCCATAGGTGGGAAGGTCTAATTACTTACATTTCATATGTATTAATTTTTATTACAGCCGGCTATTTTATTCGAAAAAAGAGTTATTTAAAGAAAATAATAAAATATCTGTTTATCTCCGGTTCATTGATTTCAATATATGGGCTAATCCAGTTTTATGGTTTAGATTTCATCAAAAGAGATCCTTTAAGGGTAAAATGGACCAGATCCTTTTCTACTTTAGGTAACCCTAATTTTGCAGCAAGTTATATAGCTATAATTTTATCCCTATCATTAGTTTTATATCTATTTAGTAATGATAAAGATAAACTATATAGGTATGGATTTTTTAGTTCTCTCTTTTTTGCTTTCTTAATCGCCACTAGCACCAGAAGCGCTTTAGTTGGTTTTTTAGTTTCAACTCTTATCTTCATTTCGTTTTTTCATAAGTATCTAAGGAATAACTTTAAAAAGGTAATTATAATAACTTTAATTTTTATAATAATATTTGGCATTATTGATTTTGACCAACAACTTTATTATTCAAGAAGAGTCCTTTCCTTATTTACAGATGTTCAGACCTTAGCTACTTCTGACGATGATGAGGAAGTAGAAATGATCGGTTCGAAGAGGTTTGTGATCTATAAGTTTAGTATTCCTTTATTATTTAAAAACCCAGTGTTTGGTTCAGGACCTGACACTTTTGATAAAGTATTTCCACATGATGAGTTAAATAAGTTGTCAGAAGGTACTGGTCGAAAAATTGTAGATAAAGCCCACAATGAGTATTTACAGATCGGTGTAACTCTCGGTTTACCTGCTTTGTTTTTTTATCTCTTGTTATTGTATTACATATATAACAAAGGTTTTAAGACCTTAATGAACTTAAGAGAAAAAATGAGGGAACTGGATATTTACCATGCTGCCTTATTTATGGCTGTGGTCTCCTATACAGTAACTGCCCTATTTAACATCAGTGTAGTTCCTGTGGCCCCGGTTTTCTGGGCAATTCTAGGATTGAATGTGGCAGCCAGCAAGATGGAGGAATAGGATGATTATTTCATTAATTGGTTTTAT
Source organism: Halanaerobiales bacterium (assembly GCA_046482435.1). Classification (GTDB taxonomy): domain Bacteria; phylum Bacillota; class Halanaerobiia; order Halanaerobiales; family M55B127; genus M55B127. Next base: position 8,740 of record JAWOEZ010000014.1, on the reverse strand, counting down.
GGCTTCTGGTAAAACTACAGTTGGCAAACAACTGGCCGAAAGGCTGGATTATGAATTTATAGACTTGGACCAATATATTGAAAATGTAACTAAGAGGAAAGTAAAAGATATATTCAATAAAAAGGGTGAAAAACACTTTAGATCTTTGGAGAAGAAATCATTGAAAAAAGTGTTAAAAAAAGCCGATAATTTAGTAATATCTCCAGGGGGAGGTATAGTTTTAGAGCAAACGAATATTGCCCTACTTAAAAAGAAAACCGTACCTTTTCTTTTAAAAGTTTCTCCGGAGACGATTCTAAAAAGGACTGATGAAATATCTGAAAGGCCTCTGCTCGATTATGATAGTCCTGCAGAAACTGTAAAAAAACTTTTGGATAAAAGAAAGAAATATTATGATCAGTTCAATAATGTGGTGGTTACTGATAGTAAGAAGCCCGAACAGATAGTTGGAGAAATAATTAATAGATTGGAGAGTTTACAATGAAAGATCTCAATATTAATATCGAATCAAAATCTATAGATTATAACATTATATTTACTGAAAACATTGTTGATAAATTGAAAGTAAAAGTAAAAGACTATAAGGCCCTGCTAATCACCGATCGAAATGTTGATGAATTGTACACCCAAAATTTATTTAAACTATTTAAAGAAGAGAATGATAAAACATTTAAATATGTTTTAAACCCAGGTGAAGCTGCAAAAAATATAGAAAACTTGCGAGTGATTTATGAACTACTCCTCGATAATGATTTTAATAGAGATGATTTTATTATATCCATAGGTGGGGGTGTAGTTGGAGATATAGCAGGTCTAGCTTCCTCTACATATAAGAGGGGAATTAATTTTATGCAAGTTCCAACCACCTTGTTATCCCAGGTAGATAGTTCAATCGGTGGGAAAACGGCTGTTAATTTTAGGGAAGTTAAAAATGTGATAGGGACCTTCTATAACCCCAAATCAGTTTTAATAAATACCGATTATTTAGAAACGCTTTCTAAGAGGGAATATCTAAACGGGTTTGCAGAACTAATTAAAACATCTTTAATTGGGAGTGAAGATCTATTTAAGATTTTAACAGAATATAATTATAGTTTAAGGAGAAGAAATAAAGAATTACTTAAAAAAGTTATAGAGAAATCCATCTTGTTTAAAAGAGAAGTAGTTAAAAAAGACCTTTATGATCAAAACAAAAGAAAGATATTGAACTTCGGACATACTATCGGACATATTATAGAGGCTAATAATAAGTTAAATTATAAACATGGGGAAGCAGTAGCTTTAGGAATCAGTTTTGCTTCTCTTTTTTCTGTTTATAAGAATTTACTTAATAGGAAAGAATATGATAAAATAATTGAAGAGATAGAGAAATATAACCTTCCTACAAAAACAGATCAAGACATTTCATTTATTGAAATAAATTCAAAAATTAGACAGGATAAAAAAATATCAGATAATAAGATAAATATGGTGTTGTTAAACGGCCTATTTAACCCCATATTAAAAAGCGTTTCTCTAAAAGAATTAAAAGAAGTCTGGAGTGATTTTATTGAAAAAGATAGCGGTAATTAACGGTCCAAATTTAAATATGTTAAATATTAGAGATAATAGAACATATGGGAGTAAGAGTTTATCAGATATTTATGACGGGTTAGAAAAGATAGCCGAAAAAGCTGATGTTTCAACTTATTTTTTTCAGAGTAATCACGAAGGGAAAATTACTGACCATATCCATAATAATTATAAAGAATGGGATGGATTGATAATAAATCCCGGTGGATTGACCCATAGCTCTGTTGTCTTAAGAGATGCAGTTCAATTACTTGATATTCCTGTAATAGAGGTTCATATTTCAAATATATATGCACGAGAAGAGTTCCGACATAATTCAATGCTTCGAGATATTGTAGAAGGACAGATCTGTGGCCTGGGTGCTTTCAGCTATAGAGCGGCTATGAATTATTTAATAGAGAAAATTAATAAAGGAGAGATTAACTCATGAAAAAAAGAATAAAAAAAGTAAGAGATATAATCAAAGCTTCAAAATTCGATTCCCTATTAATTGATTCAGATCTTAACAGGTTTTATTTAACAAATTTTACTGGTAGTGCCGGTCGGGTATTATTTACTCCCGAAAATGAGTATTTCATCACAGATTTTAGGTATACCGAACAGGCAGTAAATCAAACTGATGGTTATAAAATTGTTGAATTAAATAAGGATCTTGTGGAAAATATCAATGATATTCTCCAGAGAGATGGAACAGAGAAACTAGGATTTGAAGCAAAAACCGTTAATTATTATCAATACGGTAAATATGATCAAAAATTTGAAAATATAGAGTTAATTTCTACTGAAGATTTAATAAAAGATCTAAGAGTGGTAAAAGGAGAAAATGAAATTGAAAAGATTAAAAAAGCTATTGAAATAAGTGATAAAGCTTACGAACATATTTTGGACTTTGTAAAACCAGGTCTGACAGAAAAGGAAGTTGCACTAGAATTGGAAATATTCCAGAAGAAACTGGGTGGATCTAAAAATGCCTTTGATTTTATCGTTGCTTCTGGTAAACGTTCTTCGATGCCCCACGGAGTAGCTTCCGATAAAATAATCAGAGCAAATGAACTTATTACTCTGGATTTTGGCACCTTCTATAAAGGTTATTGTTCAGATATTACTAGAACCTTTGTCCTGGGTAAAGCAAATCAAAAACAAAAAGAAATATATAATAAAGTGTTAGAAGCTCAACTTGCTGTTATAGATAAGATTAAGGCGGGGATGAGTGGAGTAGAAGCTGATAAGATTGCCCGTGATATTATTAAAGAGGCAGGTTATGAAGACAACTTTGGGCATGGATTAGGTCACGGAATAGGGGTAGAAGTACATGAAGGGCCAACTGTTTCCTATAAGTCAGACGATGTGCTTAAAGAAAACAGTATAGTTACCGATGAACCGGGAATATATATTAAAGACTGGGGTGGAGTAAGGATTGAAGATGACCTTTTAATAACAGAAGATGGTTGTGAAGTACTTAATTCTTCCCCGAAAGAGTTAATAGAAGTACCGGTTTAATTTGTTAATCTAATTAGTAAATGATATAATTAAACTTAGTATCGAGAAATAAGGAGGACAAAGATGATCTCAACTAATGATTTTCATACAGGACTAACTATAGAATTAGAGGGAGAAGTATATCAGGTAATTGACTTCCAGCATTCCAAAAGTGGTAGAGGAAGTGCGTTTGTAAGAACAAAGTTGAAAAACATGGAAGAAGGTTATCTAATAAACAAGACCTTTAGGGCAAATGCAAAAGTTGAGAGAGCCCATGTAGATAAGAGAGAAATGCAGTATCTATATTGGGATGATGGCGGCTACGTATTTATGGATACTGAACGATATAATCAGATAACTTTATCGAAAGAACAGATCGCTGATAAGATAAACTATATAAAAGAAAATATGAACATCCAGGTCTTAATGTATGAGGGAAAACCTTTAGATATAGATTTACCGACCTTCGTGGAGTTGGAAGTTAAAAAGACCCCCCCTGGTATTAAGGGTAATACTGTTTCTGGGGGTAGCAAAACAGCTACTTTAGAGACGGGATTAAAGGTAAAAGTACCTCTTTTTATTAATGAAGGAGATCTCCTTAAAATAGATACCAGAAATGATGAGTATATTGAGAGGGTTGGAACCAACTAAGCTTATAGGAGGTAAATTCAAAATGAAATATTTAGTTATTGGGGCCGGTGCTGCCGGGATATCAGGAGTAAAAGAAATTTTAAAAAATAGAGATGAAGATGATAAGATTACTGTAATCACTGAAGAAGATTACCCATTCTATTACCGTCCCAGATTAATTGAGTACCTGTCTGGGGAAGTAGGGCAGGAAGAGATAATAATAAATGATAAAGAATGGTTTGAAAATAAGGGGATAGATATCCACCTGTCAGAAAGGGTTACAGAGCTAGATTTTGATCATAAAAAAGTGATCTCTGATAAAAATACCTACCGATATGATAAATTACTGTTAGCAAATGGCGCCCATTCTTTTAAGCCTCCTATAAAAGGAGTAGAAAAGAGAAATGTATTTACTTTAAGAAATTTATCAGACGCTAAAAAGATTACAAAAAAGTCTCAAAAGGCAGAAAAGGCTGTTGTAGTAGGGGGAGGTTTGTTAGGTGTTGAATCAGCTTCTAATTTAAAGAAGGCAGGTTTAGATGTAACAGTGGTAGAAAGATCAGAATGGTGCCTTAATAAACAGCTGGATGAAAAAGGAGGCAAACTATTAATAGAGATCCTTGAACGCGAGAAGGGCCTTAGCTTTGCTTTAGATGCAACTACAGAAGAGTTTCTAGGGGATGACAAAGTAAAAGCTGTCTTAATGGGAGATGGAGATAAATTAGAAACAGATCTGGTGCTTCTTTCAACCGGTGTCAGGTCTAATATTGAATTATTTGAAGACACAAACCTAGAAATAAAAAGAGCAGTTAATGTCAATGAGTATATGGAAACAAATCTTGAAGATGTATATGCCGCAGGTGATATTGCAGAATACAATGGTAATTTCTATGGAATCTGGTTACCGTCAATGAAGATGGGACAGACCGCAGGAAAAAATATGTCAGGAGCTATACATGAATTTACTGGTGTAGTTCCTTCTCACACCCTAAAAGTCGCAGGAGTTAATGTTGTCTCAGCAGGTAATTTAGATCCTGATAACAAATTAGACCACCTAATTGAGGAAAAAGAAAGAGGCTATAAAAGAGTTGTTAGAAATAAAGAAGGTAAGGCAGTTGGTTTAATTATCGTGGGTCAGTTTGAAGATCAAGACAAACTATTAGCTGAAGTTAAAGGCTAAAAATAGGGAGGTTATATTATGGAAGGTAAAGAAGAGTTAGGCAATATTAAAATTGCTGATGAAGTTGTTTCTATAGTTACCGGCTTAGCTGCAACTGAGGTAGAAGGAGTTGCAGGAATGAGTGGAGGAATAGCCGGTGGCATCGCAGAGATGCTTGGAAGAAAAAACTTAACTAAAGGGGTAAAAGTTGAAGTAGGCGATAATGAATGTGTTGTTGACCTTTATGTCATTATTGATTACGGCAACTCGATACCTGATGTATCATGGAACATACAAAATAATGTACGTCAGGCAGTTGAAGGGATGACAGGATTAGATGTTATGGAAGTGAATGTTCATGTCCAGGGGGTCCATTTACCTGAGTCTGAACAAGAAGAATTAGAAGAGCCAGAAGAAGCGGAAGAAGAATGAGGTCAATATTGGCCTCTTTTTTTTTATCAATTGAAGCGGTGATCTTATGCTAAATTATATAGATAAATTTTTGAAAAAATATAAAATAAGGCATCAGCATTTTACTATACTCGATAATAAAGTTGGTAAAGTAACCCTGAAACTAAATATATTATATCTAATAGCTGAATTTATTTTAGAGGGTTATCCTGAGCTTGCAGATGCTGAGGTTGATATTAGTAACATAGCTGAGGATAAAATTACTATCTATATCATCTCTCCAAAAAGTTTAAAGACTTTTAGCAGAAAAAAACTTGAATTTATAAAAAGAAGAGTTAAAACTGCTTTCGAAGAAAATGGTTTTAAAATACAAGATGTTGTCATAACCTCAGAAGAAAGTTTAAGGGAGTGATACTTTTAATGATGAATAATAACCAGAGTTTATTTAATTGGATTAATCGGAACAAGGGTAAATTTATCGGACTATTGGCCGGTTTTATCTTCGGATTATTAATTTTATTGATCGGTATTTTAAAAACAATTGTAATATTTGTTTTTGCTTTAATCGGATTATATTTAGGACATCTCTGGGACGGTGGACGCGGTATCCAGGAAATATTCAAAAATATTTATAGAAAATAGTTCTACAAAGAGAGGTAATACAGGATGAAGATTTCACGGCATAAACAAAGGACCTGGGCTATGCAGATAATGTACGGTCTTGATGTTCAAAGATCCATTAATAAAGAAGATGCGCTAAAGGAAATTGAGAAAAGAAAGAAAGAAGAGAAGATCAAAAGAAAAGAGAAGAATTACTATTTTGAGAAGTTAGTATTAGGTGTCATTGAAAACCAGGAATATATTGATAAAACTATAGAAAAAAATGCCATCGGCTGGCATTTATATAGGATGCCAGTGGTAGATAGGAACATCTTGAGAATAGCTCTCTTTGAGATTATAGACGAACTAGCAATTGGAATTGTCATAAATGAGGCTGTTGAATTGGCTAAAGAATTTGGCTCAGAGAAGTCATCCAGTTTTATTAATGGTGTATTGTCAAATGTAGATCAAAACGAAGGTGATCTCTAATGGATATATTTTCCTGGAATGTAAATGGAATTAGAGCTGTAAAAAGGAAAGGATTTTTGGATTGGATAAAAAAGGATAGCCCTGATATACTCGCTTTACAGGAAATTAGAATTCAAAGAGATCAAATTGATGAAGCACTTACAGATCTTGATTCATACTATTCATATTTCAATTATGGAGATAAAAAAGGGTATAGTGGTGTAGCATTATACTCTAAAATTGAGCCTAACAAAATAGAAACAGGTCTAGGAATTGATAGATTTGATAAGGAAGGTAGAGTTATTACCGCCTATTATGATGATTTTATTTACATGGGGATTTATTTTCCGAATGGGAAAAGAAGTAGGGAAAGATTGAATTTCAAGTTAGATTTTTACGATGAGTTATTAGAATATGCCCAAACTTTAAGAGAAGAGGGGCATAGTTTAATCATCAGTGGGGATTATAATACTGCACACAAAGAAATAGATCTAATTAATCCAGAGCAAAACAAAAATGTCTCTGGTTTTTTACCTATAGAAAGAAAATGGATAGATAAATTTATTGATAGTGGTTTTATAGATACCTTTAGGTATTTTCATCCTGATAAAGAGAAATATACCTGGTGGAGTTATAGAACAAGGGCAAGAGAAAGAAACGCAGGTTGGAGGATAGATTATCACTTTGTAAGTGAAGATTTAATAGATATAGTTAAAAAGGCAGTCATCCATGATGATGTTATGGGCTCAGATCACTGCCCCATATCTATTACTCTTGATCTTTGATTGATATATATAGATCTACATCAGAGATATCGTCTTCTGAAAATTCTATATTAAAAACTTCTAGGTTATCTCCATTAATATTTTTTTCATATTCTGATTCAGGCAGCCATTCTTCATAAATATAGTTATATGTTTTATAGATATCACAGATTTCTCCCTGATGAGTAAATACGGCATATTTTGAACCGTTAACAATCTTTGGTATCATACCTTTAGGTATCTCAGAAAGACTATCAACTACTACACTAGCTACATATGAAAATCTATTTGGGTAATTTCTTCTTTGTTCATAGACCCCGACCATCTTGGTTGGGTTCTTTTTGTTTTGCACTTCATTAATTCTCGCTTTAAATTCATTCCATAGGTCAATAATTACTTGATGATTTTCATTATCTTCTGTTGTAGTTAAACAATCCATTCCAATAACTGTAAATCGATCTTTTTCAATAATTTTTGGTTGCATCATTTTCCTCCCAAATTAATATAATAATATACCTTATTACTATTATATTACTTATTGGGGATATTTTCAAACAAAACTTCATTCTAAATTTTTATCATAGGATAAATAAATTGTTACTAACAATTTTTAAAGGAAAAAGTAGTTAGCTATTTAATACTCTCATATAAAGTATGCAATCTAAAAAGATAAATGAAATAAATTTTTTACGAAGTTTTTTACGGTAGATTTGAAGGTTAAGATGGTAGGAATCAATGGGGACAGCAAATATTTTTACCCCAAAAAAAGTCCTAAATAATGGTGGTTTAAGGTTGAAAACAAACAAATTATAAAAAATTTTTAAAAAAGTGAGACCCCCTTATTATAAGTGATATAGTAGTAATTGATAAGAAACCCAAAAAACACTTATAGAGGGGGTTTCATCTATGGATATTAACAACAAAAAACGTTGTTTGGTTACACTGAAATTGAAAAATTAGGAGATTTAAAGAGACTATTACTAGTAATAGAGTATTCACCTGATGAAGAATTCATGAAACATCTTGAAAACGAACGCGGTAATGAGAGAAATGATTATCCCATAAAATGAATTTGGAATTCACTTTTAGCTGGTATAGTATTCTGTAGAAAGTTTAAGGCGGGAGTTAGCCAGAAATGGCCAATTAAGAAGTATTTACAGGTTATACAATAAAGTTCCACCTTCCTGGGTATACAGCCGTTTTTTAAATAAATTTATGGAAGAAGAACACCAACATTACATAGATAAGATATTCAATAACTTAATAGAACAATTACAAAAATTATTATCTGATTTCGTTAAAAGGCTTGCAGTGGATGGTAAAGCAATAGAAAGTTTTGCAAACTCAGATGAATATGATATAAAACCTGTAATAGATATAAGGAATATGTGGCAAGGTGATAAGACCCGTCTATTAGAAGGCACAGATAATGTAGTATATGATAATTGTGCTAATGTGTATTGTTATGATCTCCAAACCGGTCAGAAAAAAGATGGCCTATGGGAGTTTTGAAAAAGACAGTTAAATAGTAAAATACCGCTGTCCTGCTGAACATTATGGTCTTAAGTGTAAAGAAAAAGAGAAATGCTTTTTAGCAAAAAGTATCAGGATACCAATTTCTGAGAATAAACGAAGATTTACTCCCCTGGCCCGTTCC
>JAWOEZ010000072.1:0-2536 GCA_046482435.1 Halanaerobiales bacterium | reverse complement strand
GATCGACATCGACTCTCCGACGCTTTTCATGCTGGTATTGATGTTCCGGCCGGTCGCGGGGAATTTCTCAAAACTAAAGCGCGGAATTTTCAGCACCCAATAATCGACGGTGGGCAAACTGGCCAATGACTCTAATTATGGCTTAAACTCCAGTATCTGGACTAAAGATATTGAAAAAGCCAGAAAAGTCGCCAGTTCTTTAGAGACTGGTAACTGCATGATTAATGACCTGATCAAAAATATCGGAAATCCAGATTTACCCTTTGGAGGAACTAAAAATAGTGGAATTGGAAGATACCATGGTCCAGAAGGTTTAAGAGCATTTACAAACCAGAAATCTATTATGATTAATAAAAGCAAGAAAAATAAAGAGGTAAACTGGTTTCCGTATAATAATGAGACCTATGACGGGTTAAAAGATTATATTGAGTTTTATTTTGGGGCAGGCTTTAAAATTGGTAAATTACCTAATTTAATAAGATTTATGTTAAAGTTTTTTAAAGGGGGAGAAAATTAATGGCTGAATATCTACAATTAGAGTGGAAAACGATCACTTTTGTAGTTATTACTATTCTCTGGTGGGCAGAATTTCGAATATTTCCATCTTCTAGTGGTGAAAAAAGGAGAAAAAGTAAAAGTTATAGATTTATTTTAGCTGCAATTTTAATATCAATATTATCTTCAATGATTTTGACCCTTGCTAATGTTGGAACAATTCCAGTAAATTTAATTGAAGGTGCTAAAATTTTTGGTTTAGGTTTATATTTATTTGGAATTATTCTCCGATACTGGTCATCCTGTTTACTTGGAGATTATTTCACCAGAGCAGTTGAAGTTGAAGAAGATCAGGAATTAGTAAGTAAAGGTCCCTATAGATTTATAAGACATCCCCTCTATTTAGGCCTTTTATTTTTAACTACTGCCGTTCCAGTTTTTTTAGGAAATTTTATTGCATTAATTATTACTTTAATTCTTATGACCTGGTCTTTGAGGCACAGAATCAAGGAAGAAGAGGATAAATTGCTTCATATACTAGGAGAAAAATATCAAGAGTGGAAAGAAGATAAATATAAAATGATTCCATTTATTTATTAATCTTAGTTTTAAAGTTAGGGGGGATTGATTTGGATAAGAAAAAGGTTATAATTATAGGTGCAGGTTTAGGTGGACTTGTTGCAGCAATTGATTTAAGCTGTAAAGGCTATAATGTTACAGTCATTGAAAAGAATAACAAGCCTGGAGGCAAAATAGACAGAATTAAATACAAAGATTTTTTTATAGAACCTGGACCCACCTGTTTACTAAATCCATCTGTTTTTAATGAGCTATTTGCTTATGCAGATGAAGATTTTAGTGATTATGTTAGAATAAAAAAAATAAACCCTGAATGGAAAGGCTTTTTTACTGATGGCAAAAAGTTGACTTTTTTTAATGAAACTATTGATACTAAAAACAATAACATCTTTTTAAATCAAAAGAACCAAAATAATTTGGATCAATATTTCAAATATAGTCAAAATATATTCGAATTAGTAGAAGAAGCTTTTTTTAAAAAGGGGTTGGATAAACCCCAGGAGATTTTAAGCAATTTAGGTATATTTAAATCTTTTAGAGGTTTTGATGTTTTTTCAACTCTAAATGATAGTATCATTAGGTTTTTGGGAAATCACTATCTACAGGAGTTAATGAAATTCTTTTCTAATTATGCAGGTTCTTCTCCCTACAGAGCCCCGGCGGCCTTCAGCATTTATTCTTATTTACAATATAAAAACGGGCTCTGGTATCCAAAAGGAGGTTTTTATGCTATTATAATTGCGTTATTTCAAGTTGCCAAAAAATTAAAAGTAGATTTTAAATTTAACCAAAGAGTCAACAGTTTAGAGATTGAAGATAATAAAATTAAATCTGTTTTAACTGCTGAAGGTGATAAATATACCGGTGATTATGTAATTTCAAATATAGAAGTAATTCCTTTTTATCAACAAATAGCAGATGAAAATGACGATTTTATGAGTAGCTTTTCCAGATTTGAACCCTCCGCTTCAGCTTTAATTGTTTTCCTTATAATAAAAGGGGATTATGCAAATTTAAAAAAACATAATATATTTTTTACCAATGACAGTAAAGAATTTTATAAATCTATATTTGAAAATTATACTTTACCAGATGATCCTTCCATTCATCTAACTAAGACTGAGAGTATAATTAATAATAAATATTCAAAAGATTATTCAACTTTAAAGATTACTGTTCAGGTCCCTTATATACAAAGAGATAAGATTTCCAGTCCTGAAGAATTTACTAAGTTAAAAGAAAAAATACTTGATAAATTGGAAAATATGGGGCTTAGTAATTTAAAAAATAGAATAGTATTCCAAAAAACAATTAGCCCCTCAGATATAGCCAATAAATACATGGCAAACCGAGGAGCTATTTATGGTGTTGTTGGAGATAAGGATAAAAATCAGGGAACCAGCATATCTAAGGCAAGTGAAAAATACAAAAACCTTTATTTTGTTGGAGGTTCAGTAAATCC
>JAWOEZ010000013.1:0-5416 GCA_046482435.1 Halanaerobiales bacterium | reverse complement strand
AAAACAATAGCGCACAGAATATAAAAGCGAAAATTATAAGGTTACTTAAAATTATAATTAGTATAATTATTATCTATGTTGTTTTTTGGATATTTTTTCCGGAAAGATATATTACAGGATTAAATATGTCTAGCCTTTATGCAAAAGAAATGATAAGTATTTTTCCTGCAGTCCTTCTTATAATGGGTTTGGCCGATGTTTGGATACCGTCTTCTTTAATTAAAAAATATCTGGGAAAGGAAGCTAAAATCAAAGGTAAAATATTAGCAGTAGGTTTGGGAACTCTCCCTACAGGTCCAATGTATATAGCTTTACCACTTGCTGGTGAATTAATAAGAAAAAAAGCTAGTATTAGCAACGTAATAATATTCCTTGGAGTATGGGCTTCTCTTAAGATTCCCCAGATCGGTATAGAGATTAAATTTTTAGGTCTTAAGTTTGCTATATTACGGTTTATTTTTACTTTAACTTCAATTTTTATTATAGGTTTTGTTATAGAAAAGTTAATTGAGTCCGAAGTAATTTAGGAAAGGAGGGTTTGAATTATGGTTACTTATAATTTAAAAGAGTTGGAAACTACTGAATTTGAAGATAACCCTCAAAAAGTATTTTATGAAGGAAATAATTTTACAACAAGAATTATTAAACTATCTGCTGGCAGTGAAATACCTGATTGTGAAATGAGTGCTTCAGTAATTTTCATTGTTATTTCAGGAAGTGTAAAAGTTAAAGTTAATAATGAAAGTTCAGAACTAAACGAAGGAGAATGCTTAGTTACAGAGCCAGCCCCTGTTTCTATGCAATCTGAAGAAGGTGCTAAAGTTATGGGAATACAGATTGAGCATAATTAAAGCATTATCAAATACTAAGAATATATATTTTCAAGGAGGTGATTAAAGATGTGTAGATGTGGAAGAGGTCGTTTCCATTATCATGATAGACGTTTTCGTAACTGTTGTTCACCTAAAAGACCTAAGAAACCAGTAGAAAGTTGGGAACATGACCATCACAGACATCATCAGTCTCACCATGAATTTAATGAAAGTCATAGAGAGCAAAATAAAGCTAGAAGGGTAGAGGAATTAGAAGCTAAATTATCTGTTTTAATAGATGAAGTTTCTTCAATAAAGGACGAAATTGATAAAATAAGTGATTAATATTTTTAATCACGGATAGTTAGGTTATTGTTGGGGTCAAAACAAGACAATGTTCATGTTTATTATACAATTATAAAGAAAGGTGGTGATAAGTTATGTTTGGTTACGGAGCAGCTCATTTTGGAGGAGAAATGACACGTTATGGATTTGCTCGTTTAGGTGGAGGGTTATTCATGATACTATTTGGGATTCTTGTAATAGTAGGGCTTGTATTTTTGATTTCCCGCTTATTTAATAGATTTGGTAATAAGCACCCCAGAAATATATCTACAAGAGAAACTTATAGAGATAATGTAGTTGATAGAACTAAAACCCCTCAAGAAATTGCCAAAGAAAGATACGCAAAGGGTGAAATTGATAAAGAAAAATTAAATGAAATCTTAGAGGAATTGAAAAGATAAGATGTATTTTGTATAAAACCGCCCATTTATCTGGGCGGTTTTAATACGTTAGGTATAATTAATGGTTTGAAAATTAGAGGATATGAAAATATTTATTAGAGGAAAAAGTACTTATAACTGAAGGTCAAGAAGAAAATGATAAAGAAGTAACGATTTATTAATTTATGACCATCAAATTGTTTATGGTAATGTAGAAATGTACAATAAGGCAATATAAAATGCACAGACAGGCAAATAATTAAAGGGAATAGAGGGGTAACCTATAAATATAAAAATAAAAGATATTTATAAATTGAAAGCACAACTATTTAATGGTTATATTATTTATAGGGGATGATTAACAATCTAATAATAATATATTTTTAATACTTTTTATTTGTTTACTAGTAGTGATGAGTTCAGGGATAATTGAAGGATAAAATAATGATAAGGTTTTTGAATACATTAAATTTTCATATAATGTGAAGAAATTAGTTGTAATCAAACAAATTTTAGTAAAGAACAGGAGGGAAATTTTAATGAAATATTTGTATATTATAATGACAGTACTGCTTATTATTTCAGTCATATTTGACCGGGATAAAACCTGGAAGGCAATTCGCAGAGGTACAAAAAAATTACTTAAAATATTGCCAAACTATCTGAAAATTTTAGTTTTACTGTCACTTATCTTGTCATTTTTGGAAGATTTTATCGTACAATATCTGGGAGGGCAAAATATTTTATTGGGAAGTTTACTGGCCATAACTATTGGTTCAGTTTCTTTGATACCTGGTTTTATATCCTATCCTTTAGCTGGTGTTTTGCTGAGTCGGGGAGTTGGCTATTCAGTAATAGCAGGCTTTATAATTTCTTTGCAAATGGTAGGAGTAATGACTTATCCGATAGAAAAAGAGTATATGGGAATTAAAGGTACTATTTACCGCAATGCTGCCAGCCTGATCATTACATTTATTTTAACATTTTTAATTGCACTTTATTACGGGGAGGTTATATTCTAATGAAAGGACATAAATTAGACTACGGTATTTTTATAATATTCATTTTGTTTTTAATTGTCTCCCAAGTGATTGGATTTGAAATGGGCAAGGTAATTACAGATAATTTCTTTATTTTTGCCAGAGATATGCTGTTAATTTTACCTCCGGCCTTTATAATTATTGGTTTATTTGAAGTCTGGGTTAGTAGAGAAAGAATAGAAAGTAACTTTGGTTCGGCTTCAGGATTTAAACGTTATATATATGCTATTTTGCTCGCAGCAACTACTGTCGGGGGCACCTTTGTGGCCTTTCCTGTAGCAAACTCCTTATATCATAAAGGAGCAGATTACAGTTCGATTTTCACCTATATTACGGCTGCTTCTCTAGTGATGATACCGATGACCCTCATGGAGGCTTCAATAATTGGTCTGGAATTTACGATGTTGAGAATTGGATTATCTTTACCATTGGTGGTAATAAGTTCAATATTATTAAACAAAATATTTGTTAAATTAGAATATAAATTACCTACTGATGTTTAATTAAGAGTGGTAAAAATACTTGTTGAAAAACCGGTTTTATTTTGTCAATTGTTTCAATAACGTAATCAAAAGAAATGAGTAAAACAGGGGGGATTAAAATGTCAGAGGAAATTGGGAGAACAAAATCCGGAAAACTTCTGAGAATTTATAATGATAAAAAGGAGTTTAAACTTGAGGTGGGCGGTGAAATTAAGCAGAGTTTTACCAGTAGAGAAAAAGCAATTAGGGAAGCTAAAGTGTTAATGTTAAAAAGCTGGCTAACCGAAACCAATGAAAAGAAGATAAGAGAAATGCTGAAATCTTATTTAACAGTTGACTATAATTTTATGCTGGAATGGTGTGAAAGACAGGCTGAGGGAGAGCATGAATGTGATTGTGGATGTTGGGGTTATCCTGTAGAAATGGGATTTCTTTGGAGCTGGAAAAGAAACAGATATAGAGGATGTCCTCAATGTGGAGAAAATATTAAAAAACAATCTTAATATTATTAACTATAGTAAGTTGTTTTATCTTTTATATTAATTTTATTTATTTTAACCCACAGGAAATTAAGGGGTTTATTTGATGATAATTCAAATCTCTAGACAATTTAATTTTTATTAGAAAGGTAGTAAAGTAATTTATTTGGCATAATTATAAAAATAATAAGGGGAAATAAAAATGAATGTATTATTAATTATTAATGATGCTAACTATGGAAGTGAAAAAGCTTATAATGCTCTTAGAGTGGCGATGAACTTGCAGAAATCTGATGAAGACGTAGATGTTAATATCTTTTTACTAGCAGATGGTGTGAACAATGCTATAGCTGGACAGGAAACTGCCCAAGGATATTATAATATTGAAAGAATGATGAAAGCTGTTGTTAGAAAAGGTGGACAGATTAAATCGTGTGGAACTTGTACGGAAGCAAGAGGTCTAAAAAATGTAGAATTAATTGATGGAGTAGAAATAAGTAATATGAAAGAATTTACTGAATGGATTACTAAAGCAGATAAAGTAATTAATTTTTAAATCTCCATATTTTTAAACTTTCAGAAGAAAAAATGCAAGGTTTAAGATTCATATTTTGGTCAGATAAGCAGAATATTAAAATGTGATTAGTATATAATTAACCACTTCTATTGCTTTATAGTTTTTTAAAAAATTATAGATGTAAGCATATGTTAGCTGAAAAATATATAAAAAAAGAATAAGAAATAATAGCCACAGCCTACTGATTTATTTAAAGAACGTTATTAATAGATAAAGAGATAATTTTACAATTAGATTTACAGATCAGTAGCCTCTAGATGATCCATACTTCAATATCTATATTTTTGAAAATTAAAAATCAAATAAATTCTCAGGTTTTTTCAGGATTTGCGTATAAATACTAAAAAGCCCCTCTTGGCTGAGGGGCTTTAATCGTTGTTATTTAGGTGGTGCCGAAGATGGGATTCGAACCCATACGAGTCTGACCCCACCGGATTTTGAATCCGGCGCGTCTGCCAGTTCCGCCACTTCGGCACATAAAATATATTAACATATTAAAATATAAAAAGCAAGAGTGAAAGCGTGAATTAGTAGATTAAGCTACTGCTTTTGGAAGCTGATATTCTTCTCTTTCGAAGTATTTTTCTAATAATATAGAACTAATAACTACTAATGGTAGAGACACACCAATTCTAATTGTAGTAAATTTTAATCCTAGGATAGAAGCTTCCATAATACTCATTGGTATCATAACTAAAGAAGCAGCAGTAATATAGGTGAAAATAGAACTATATTTTGCACCTTTATGAAATAATGCGTTAGCTACTGGAAATGCTACAAAGGTACCACCTACGGTAGTTGCAGCTAATAAAATTGAATAAATATATCTTTTAAAACCGGAACTCTTACCAAAATTCTTTTCAATAGTTTCTCTTTCAACCCAAACATCAAAAAGTCCAATTAATATAAAGGCTGGCGGTAATATTTTGACCATATCTCTGGCAAAAATCATAAAATTATCTCCTATTTTAATACCTAATGAAAAATCTAATATATAAGATATAAGAATTAATGCCATAAAAACTATAAATAGGATTACATTGTTACGAACTTTATTATTCTTTTTGTTATTTTTCATTTTAGAGAACCTCCCCATATAAAACCCCGGTTGCAATTGCTATTATAATAGCAATTACAAAACTGGCAATATTTCTCACAATAGTTGCTCTTTTACCCATATATTCTTTTTCTACTGGGTAAGTTACTACACCGACCATCATAAGTGTTGTTATAAAAGAGGCTATTACCATGTAACTTACACCTCTTTCTAAAAGAATGCCAGAGAGGGGATAAGCAATAAA
>JAWOEZ010000064.1:0-3328 GCA_046482435.1 Halanaerobiales bacterium | reverse complement strand
CTATTAAGTTTTACCAATGGAGTATTTCCAATAGTTTCAATAATATTGTTAAAATATGAATTATTCATAATACCACTCTTCTAATACAAACAAAGAATTTTTTATTAAGTATTTATGTGAATTATTTTTGATTTATTTTTGAAAGTTTTTCTTCAACTTCAGCCAATCGCTTATCCAATGTTTTAAGTGCGAGACTTAATGGATCAGGCAGATTTCCATGTTCAAGATCAATTCGTGGTATCCGTTCACCCTCACGAGAAATTACTTTACCAGGAACGCCTACTATAACAGAATTATCTGGAATATCATCGATGACTACGGAATTTGCACCAATCTTGACATTATTTCCTATATTTATCGGTCCGAGTAGTTTAGCTCCTGCTCCAATAACTACATTAT
The DNA here is from genome assembly GCA_046482435.1 of Halanaerobiales bacterium. Lineage (GTDB taxonomy): Bacteria > Bacillota > Halanaerobiia > Halanaerobiales > M55B127 > M55B127. The sequence continues at coordinate 2,929 of JAWOEZ010000064.1, read as the reverse complement.
TTCCAATTGTAGGGTGTCTTTTAATTGCCTCATCTGAGGTCCCTCCTAATACAACTTCCGCATATATAGTTACATTATCTCCAATTTCTGCAGTCTCACCAATTACTACTCCACTTCCATGATCGATAAAAAACTCGCTCCCTATAACAGCTCCAGGATGGATTTCTATCCCAGTTTCGTTTCTGGCAACATCAGAGAGATAGCGAGGAATGAACGGCAAATTCAATTCCCAAAAAAAATGCGCAACTCTATACAATAAAACAGCTTTAATTCCAGGATAACTGGTTAAGACCTCCACCAAAGATTTTGCCGCAGGGTCTTTTTCCAGTGCAGCATTTACATCAGAAATAAAAAAATCCAGTATTCCTTGCAAATTTTTGTTCAAAACATTTGGGTCTATATCTTCGGCTTGAAAATTCAATCCTAAGATACAATCCATACATCGATCCGAAAGCAAGCCTTTTTCAGAATTTTCTCCACTTGCCATACACTTTAGTTTTTCATTCATTTAAAATCACGACTCTTTATTGCTTGTTAGATCTTATTAGTTAATGGAATTGCAGCATCTAAAATATGAAATAGTTTTTGATTATAAATCATAAATATATGAAGATTTTCTACTTTTGCCATCTCTCCCAACATTATCTTAATATCTTCTTTGGAATTAATATTTTTAAAAAAAACGATTTAATTATCTAATATTAAAACGATATTTAATAGATAATTTGTAGAAATATATCTATACAATCGCTTTATTTACTGATCCAAAAGATTTATCATATTATACTCTGGAAAATTAGCAAAGTGAATAGAAGAATATCGTAAAATTTACAATCGTCTTTTATAAATAGGTAATTTCATAGTACTAAGCAAATTATTATAGAACTTTTCTCTTTTTAAAGGGGAAGGATAAAAATATTTAAATAATAGAATAACTTAATAATTTCTCGTATCTACTACGATATATTTAAAAAGTGATATTATATGGATTTTTTCTCATTATATATTGATATGATTCCACTAATTATTTTGACGGCTTTTTTTGTTTTTATTCTAATTTCAGCCATTACTCGGGAGGATTACATTGAAAAAACCAGTTTTTTATTAATATTTTCTATAATAAATCTTGTTATCATTGGAATTAATTTTTTATTGTTATTTATTAATCTCTCGAGTGTGATTGCGCGGATTTTGGAATATTTGATTATTGGAATTCTAATCCTTGGATTTATCTTTTTCTTACTTTATGCTATAATGAATCGGGAGCATTTCGGGAGCTTTCTAATCACTGCAGCCATTTTATTCCTAATAGGTTATGTAATATATATATTCTTTTATTATTTCACTCGTTTTATGTTCGAGGTACTTGCTGTTTCAGTAGCTTTCGCCAACTTTGTTTTCTTTATTGGTACAATAATTCAAAGTATCCTAATAGTGACAGGGTCGGTTTTCTTAATACTTCATGGCTCTAAAGAGGAAGATAAATTCATGTTAACTGCTGGAATACTTAGAATAATATATATTGGATGGTTATTTATCAGCCTTTTTATAACATGATAATCTTTGATGTTTGTTAAAAAAAAATCTAATTATTTTTTTTTAATTATTTCTTTTAAAAGACTTTATTTTGTTAATTGAATCAAATGGGAATATATCATTAATAAAAAATAGGGATATTTAGACATTTTTTATTAAAAAATGAAGAGGTTAAATTCTATATGAAATTGATAAAATATAGAAAATAAAATATTGCAATAAAAAAATAGATAATTAATCCAGATTTCTTGCTATAAATTCATTTCCTTCAATTTTTTCTTATTTTCTGCCACTCGTTCAGGAGTTAACTTATAATATTTCCAGAAAATAATTACTGTTATTATTACGATAATGGCAGGAACGATGGCTGAATGAATTCGAATTCCAAAAATAGCTAAAGCAGGAGTTGGACTATTATCAATTATATCTTGGTGAGTGGGATTCCCAGGGGGAAATCCTGTAAGAATATGAACTAAAGTAATAGTGATTACTATAGTAGCATATCCCAACCGAATAAATAATGCTTGAAAACCATAGTATATTGATTGCTGTCTTTTTCCTTTTCTCACGGCAATATCATCAAGTACATCGCCCATGGTCGGAGGATCCATAAACCATTGTCCCCCTAACCCAACTCCGAATAATATTAAACTTATCATCCATCCCCAAATACTCTGTACAAAGATCATTGGCAAAAACGTTATGAACATAATTAATCCTCCCATAATGCTCATTTTCTTATTGTTGTTTATTTTATTTGATATTAACGTCCATAATGGTACAGATATTAATGCACCAACCAACATACCACCTAATAAAAGAATAAATGAAGTATTGGCAGCATCTCCCTTTTCTATTAGAATATATGCAATAATATACCTTGCTGATTGTTGAATCATAACAGCAGCAACTTGATAACCATAAAATAAGATCACCTTAGCTACGAATGGTTTTTCTTTTGCCGCTTTAAAGGTTTCTTTGAAAAAAGAATCAACTTCTGCTCTCTCTGGTTCCATTATTCTTTGAATATTTTCTTCTCTTAATTTTTTATTTTCCCATATACCAGGTAATATTAGTATAAACAATAGAAATCCGAAACCAACACTTACCCATGCAGCGGGAATATAGGTTGCCCTTACTTCTTGCTCGATAAAAAATGATGGAATAAGCACAGCAAGGACTAATCCTAAAATTCCTAACACTGTTCCAAATCCTTGAGTTGTTCTACGCTCGTTTAATCCTCTAAATTTAACAGGATAAATCGAAATAGCATTTACATCATATATCGTTAGTAATGTGTCATATATCAGCATACTGGTCATATACCAAAAAAACACGGGAAGGTTATAATCAGGGTTTGCATTTGGATCCCATTGAGCGGGAACCATAAAAA
>JAWOEZ010000104.1:0-19107 GCA_046482435.1 Halanaerobiales bacterium | reverse complement strand
TAGATGGAAAAGCTCCTAATAACGAGGCTGGGGTGGAAATTCTTGTGGAGAATGAAGATGAAGATTATGTTATATTATTTGAGGAAGAGGCAGTAAATGAAGCAGCAGGGGAACTTGGTGTCAACCCCATTCATGTAGCGGGTAATTAACATTTAAAACTAAATGAAATTATGTATAATTACTTATACTTTTCATCACTTCATATATATTAAATGAGTGATGAAAGTATAAGTATTTTTTTTGTTAACTAATTATGACTGTTGTTGTTCATTAATGAATTTTTTTTCTGCTTTTAAAAATGCCTCCACTGCTCTTGGTGAAAACTGTTTGCCTTTTTCAGATTTTATCTCTTCAATTGCTTCTTCTCTTGAGAGGGCTTTTTGATAAGGTCTTTCATAAGTCATTGCATCATATGCATCTACAACACTGAGAATTTGAGCTTCAATTAATATTTCATCCCCTTTTAAACCTTGTGGGTAACCACTACCATCCCATTTTTCATGGTGTTGATAGATAATTTCTGCTACTTTTGTTAAATTTTTAGTTGTAAAATTTTTTAATATTATTTCCTTCCCCCATTCAGCATGTTTTTTCATAATTTCCCATTCTTCTTTATTTAAACTGCCGGGTTTTTGTAATAATGATGCAGGAACTTCAGCTTTACCAATATCATGCAGAAATGATGCATATCCTAAATAAAATAATTTTTTTTCTTTTAGTCCTAATTCCTTAGCAGTTATTCTACTTAATTGTTGCAATCTATTACAATGTTCATTAGTTTCAACATCCGTTTCAGCTACTTTTCTATTTAAAGATAACAATTCATTTATTCGTTTTTGTTTACTAGCAAAGATTGGTGTTGAAGTTATATATAAAAGTGTAGTTTCTTTTAAGGTCTTAAAATATTTCTCTTCTTTCCCGCTTCCAACAGTTATTGAATCTCCTGGGGTAAGAAGTATATCTTCTTTTTCATTATATATTTTTCCTTCCAGGATATAAAACAACTCAAAATTATCTTTCTCTCCTCCTATAATTTGAAAAGTTTTTTCTGAGACTATTTTTTGTCTGATAATTTCTAAATTATCATTTTTAGCGAGCAAATATAGTTGAGTAGAATCTTTTTCAACTTTATCTATATATTCTTCTTTTTTATTGATTAATATATTATCGGGGTAAGTAGGCAACTTAACGTTATTGTTTTTTCTTTCAGATGAATTTGTATTGTTAATTAAAAAATCCAAAAGTTCTTCAAAATTGCTGCCATTGTGAGGCCAACGGGCATCTGATTTATCAATACTTAAATCTAAAGTTTCATTATCTATCAGAAAATTTTTCTTTTTTAATCTATCATTTAATTTTTTTGAGTAAACTTCTAAGTTCTCATTTTTTGTAAATATAATTAGTTGATCTTTTTCTAGTTGATAAAATTCGTCTTCCTTATCTATATATTTATCTAAATATGAAACAATGCTTTTAAACAACTTTATACGTTCAGAATAATTAAGGTCAAATTTTGTTAAATTGAAAGAAAACAAGATTAATCCAAATGAATCCATTTGGTTCTTTTTTATAATATTATTTAATTTATCATAAAGTATATTGATGCTTTTTAATTTTTTAGATGAATTAACTTTATCAGGTGATTTCATATTACTCAATCTCCCCTTATTTTTGTTTTATAAATTTGATATATTTTTTAGTATTATATAAGTAAAATATTTCTTATACCTATTATACAACATATTAGGGTTAACGACAAATATATAAAAAAATTCGCTGTATATTAAATAAATATTTAAAGGAAAAAAGATACTATAATAGAATTATAAAAATAAAGAGAATAAAATAATTTCAATTATTTTGACAATACGCAAACTCTAAAGGGGATGGTTTTATGAAATCAATGGGTGAAATGCTCTTAAAAAAAGATAAAACTTCAGAGATTGTAATCGGTAATACAGCATTAGTAAGAGCAATGATTGAAGCAGGAACAAAGGTGGTAACTTCTTATCCTGGTTCCCCAATGCCTGAAACTGCAGAAGCAATAAGAAGTATTCCTGATGAAAAAAGGCCTTTCTATTTTGAATTTTCGACTAATGAAAAGGTGGCTACCGAAATTGCTTTTGGGGCTTCAGTAAACGGCCATTTGTCAACAGTATTTTTTAAAAGTGTTGGTTTGAATGTGGCTGCAGATAGTTTTGTACAATTACCATTAATGAAACTTAAAGGTGGAATGGTTGTTGTTATTGGGGATGATCCTGGAGCTAATTCCTCTCAAAATGAACAGGATAACCGACATTATGCACAGCTTTCTTATATGCCAGTCTTTGAACCTTCCAATCCTCAAGAAGTTTATGAATACTATAAAGAAGCTGCAAAAGTCTCACAAGAAAAAGAAATGCCTGTCATCTTAAGATTAAGCACTCATGTATGTCATGCAAAGCAAAAGGTGAATTTTGCTAGTTATGAAAGACGAAAATTTGATGATAAACCAAAATTTTCGAGTGAAAATGAAAACTATGTACCAATCACTTCTAAGGTTTTTCCCATGAAAAGAAGAGCTTTAAAAAGAATAGAAAATTTTAAAATATATTCCAACAACTCCGATTTAAATCAAATAATCGATAATGGTAACAAAGATAAAGGAATTATAACAATGGGTGTTCCTTATCTCTCCTTAAGTGATGTAATGGAAGATATGGATAATAAACCTGATATTTTAAAATTAGGTATTATTTATCCTCTGCCTGAAAATATAATAAAAGAATTCTTAAAGGATCATAAAGAAGTAAAAGTTTTAGAAGAACTTGATAATATGCTTGAAAAAGATATTAAAGTATTGGCTTTTGAGGAAGGAATCAATACCAATATTATTGGAAAAAAAGATATTAACGACTGGATAAATGAATATACTCCAGATAAAGTTCAGGAAGTTATGTCCAAAGTATGGCCTACCTTATTTAAAGAGAAAAAGATAAAAGAATACGAAAACGATGTAGAAAATAGACCTGCACAGCTTTGTCCTGGTTGTGGTCACAGATCAGCATTTTATGCAATCAAAAAGGCTCTATCAGAAGAAGATATTACTGTAGCCGATATCGGCTGTCACACATTAGGATTTTTACCTCCTTATGAAATGGGAGAGGTCTTATTATCTATGGGACATTCCACTTCAACAGGTACTGGTTTATCATTATTCAATGAGAGTAGAAAAGTGGTTTCATTTTTAGGAGATTCCACGCTGTTTCATGCGGGATTACCGGGTATTGTAAATGCTGTTTTCAATGACCATGATTTGACATTGGTAATTATGGAAAATGGGACTACAGCTATGACTGGACATCAAAGCCATCCGGGCTCGGGTTCTAATTTTAATAAAGAAGTGCAACCGGTTTCTATCCAAGAAACGCTGAAAGGTTTTGGAGTAAAAAACATCTATGAAATAGATACTTATGCTCAAAGCAAACTTAAAGAAATAATGGAGAAAGCCGTTGAAGAAGATGGTTTCAGTGTTGTAATTGCTACTCACCCCTGTATGCTTAAATTTACAAGAGAAGCAAGGAGAAAAGGGGCATATAAAGATAACAAGGTCGAGATTGACCAAGAAGTGTGCCGTCAAATACATGAATGTGTAAAAGAATTTGGATGTCCTTCTTTCAGCATTACTGAAGAAGGCACAGTATTTGTTAACGAGGATTTATGTATTGGTGATGGTTCATGTATACAAACCTGTCCGGTAAATGCTATTGGTCTTGAACAACCTAATGGGGGGAGTAAATAATGGATAATAAGAAAAGAATAAATATATATATGATTGGAGTAGGTGGTCAAGGAATAGGTTTATTAAGTGAAGTTTTAATTCGTGCTGCTGATTATGCAGATTTAAATGTGAGAGGAGTTGATACTCACGGTCTTGCCCAAAGAGGTGGTACAGTTCAATCGCATCTAAGAATTGGAGAGGGCATATATTCTCCATTAATTCAAAAATATAATGCTGATATAGTTATTGCTCTTGAAAGAACAGAGGCTCTTAGGGGTGTACAATATTATTTAAAAGATGGTGGAACAGTAATTTATTATAATACTTCCTGGCAGACCCTTGATGTTCGACTAGAGAATACTGAAGAAGTAAGTGTAGATGATATTAATACAGCTGCCAAAAAAATAAATGGGGAAGTAATAAAGGTCTATCAAGAAGATCTAAAGGAGACCCGGATGCAAAATGTGGTATTATTAGCTGAAATTGTAAGAAATAACATATTACCCCAGATAAAACAAGAACATTATGTCAACGGCCTAGAAGATTTAATGACCGGAGAAAAATTAGAGAAAAACATATCTCTTTTTAATTCATTAGTAAAAATGTAATCAATAATAATTTTTAATTTAAACAAATGCTTGAAATTAGATTTGTTTAAACTTATAATTATATATAAAATTACTAGTTAGGAGTATTTAAATGGATAAAGTAACTGAATTGGCTCTAAAAAACAAACAGCTAAATAAAAAAATAGAAGAATTGAACAATAATTTTGCTCAGATAATTGAATTTACTAATAAATTCAAAAAATTGAGTATAGAAAAAGAAAATGTATTTTGGGCAAAGTTATTAAAGACTGCTATGAATTTGATTAAAAAGGCTGATTTTGGGAGTGTTTATAAATACTCTGATGGTAAAGTTGAATTTATAGATACAGTAGGCCATAACTGTGAGGTACTAAAAAATATTAATATAGATGAAGAAGTATTTCAGATGTCAAATAGAATTAATCAGGTTACAATTATTGATGAAGTAATAAATTATACAAAAAGTGTTACTACTAGTGATACCTTTAGTAAAGTAGCTAAGGCTTCTAAACCTATTAAGACTTCAATCACTTTCGACCTGTATTTTAAAGATAAACCTGTGGGGGGACTCACACTAGATATTAAAAAAGGCCGTGAAGCATATTTTGATGAAGATGATAAAAAAATATTAAATTATTTGTTAAATATTACAGAAGCTTTTTATAGAAAAGATGCAGAAAAAAGATTAAAAGAACAACAAGCGTATTTCCAGCAATTATTTGATGAGTCAACTGAGGCTATAGCTCTATTAGATAATAGAGGTAATATAATCAAGGTTAATGAAACTTTTGAAGATGTGTTTGGTTACACCTCTTCAGAAATAAGAGGTGAAGACATTGATGAACTTATAGTCCCAGAAGAAAAAAAGGAAGAGGGAATTCGTTTTACAAATGCAGTAATTAAAAACAAAGATATTGAAACAGAATCTATCAGATTGACCAAAAAAGGTGAAAAAATAGATGTTTCAATCCATGCTTTTCCAATTAGTTTAGATGAGGGGCAAATTGGTATATATGCAATATATAATGATATAACAGAGCGCAAAGAAACAGAAAAAAAATTAAAAAGGCAAAAAGCTTATTTTCAACAATTATTTGATGAGTCAACTGAGGCTATCGCCCTTTTGAATAATGATAATAAAATTATAAAGGTTAATAAAAGTTTTGAAGATGTGTTTGGTTACACCTCTTCAGAAATAAGAGGTGAAGACATTGATGAACTTATAGTCCCAGAAGAAAAAAAGGAAGAGGGAATTCGTTATACCAATGCAGTGATTAAAAACAAAGATATTGAAGCAGAATCTATCAGATTAACCAAAAATGGTGAAAAAATAAATGTTTCAATCCATGCTTTTCCAATTAGTTTAGATGAGGGGCAAATTGGTATATATGCAATATATAATGATATAACACAGAGAAAAAAAGAAGAGAAAAAGATCAAATATTTATCCTTTCATGACCAAATGACTGGCTTATATAACAGGAGATATTTTGAAAGCGAAATGGAAAGGCTTGATGATTCTCGTGCTTTACCGATAAGTATAATAATGACTGATATTGACAGACTAAAACACGTAAATGATAATTTTGGACATGCTAAAGGAGACCAATATATTAAAGTGGTTGCAAAAGAGATAAAAGCAGCATTAAGAAATGAAGATATATTGGCAAGAGTCGGTGGTGATGAGTTTGCTATATTACTTCCTGAAACAGAAAAAGAAGAGGCCGAAATGATAGAAAAAAGAATTCAAGAAAATATTGATCAATTAAATGGGAAATATGAATTTCATTTAGGAATTAGCACCGGTTCTGCTGTTAAGAAAAAAAGTGATAAAGATAGAAGCTTAGAAAATGTATTTATGAAAGCGGATTATTTGATGTATAAAATGAAAAACAGAGGTTAAATCACTGTCCTATTAGTTCTGAAAATAACAAGGCTTATTTTTTTGAAAGAATGCTGCTGGCTATTTTTCATGCCCCTAATTTTAGTTATGAGATTAAACAAATTAACTATTCCTTTATGACATTGAAAACAAGTAGATATCAAAATTTTTTTAGTTTTAAAGCAACTAATAACATAGTCAATGATAAAAATCCTGATAATATTGATAATAATTATATTTATGTTATAATTAAGCAAGTATAGAGAACGATAATTATCTAAACAAGGGGAATAAATTAATGGACTTTCCAAAATTAAAAATAGGTAATTTAGTTCCAAAATATCCTATTATTCAAGGTGGAATGGCAATTAGAATTTCTATGGCTGATTTAGCAAGTGCAGTAGCTAATGAAGGAGGAATTGGAGTGATAGCAGGTACAGCTTTACCTGTTAATGAATTAAAAAGGGAAATAAAAAAGGCAAAAAGGAAAACAGATGGAATTTTGGGAGTAAATATAATGTTTGCTGCTCGTGAGTTCAAAAAACTATTAAAAGGATCAATTGAAGCCGGTATTGATTTAATAATATCCGGCGCGGGTTTTTCTAGAGATATGTTTACAATAGGAAAAGAATATGATGTACCAGTAGTTCCAATTGTTTCTTCTTTAAGACTAGCAAAAATTTCAGAAAAGCTGGGAGCCGCAGCTATTGTTATTGAAGGTGGTAACGCGGGTGGTCATCTTGGTACAGAAAAAGAAGCAATACCTTTAATTAAAAAAATAAAAGATAAGATAAAGATTCCTATAATAGGAGCAGGCGACATAGTTACTCCAGAAGATATTGATAATATGTTTAAATTAGGTGTAGACGGTGTACAGATGGGAACAAGATTTTTAGCAAGTGAAGAAGCTAATATTGCTGATAATTTTAAAAAACTATGTGTGAAAGCCAAAAAAGAAGATATTGTAAGAATGATGAGTTCGGTTGGTTTACCGGCCAATGCGATAAGAACAAGATTTACAGAATTAATTAAAGAAGGCAAAGCCCCCAAACCAGTTAGTTGTAATAGGTGTCTTAAGAAGTGTACTGAAGAATTTTGTATAAGAGATGCTTTACTTAGAGCTAGAAAGGGTGATCTTGAAGAAGGGGTCTTTTTTACAGGTGAAGGTATGTGGAAAGCAAATAAAATACTTTCTGTTAAGGAAATATTTAAAAAAATAAAAAATTATAAAAGCTAAACAAGAATGGCCAGATTAATTTGGCCATTTTTTAATTTTTCTTAGGTTGTTTATTTTAACCCAAATTTGGAAAGTAAATAAACATATTTAACATGATGCCTGTGATAGCAGTGATAATAATTTTAAAAATGTATTTTATTTAGTTAAAAAATTAGAATATGATAATTATTTATTGAACTTGGCTGAACAAACCGGTGTTAAAGTAATTGATGCAAATTTTGAAACAAACACTGTAACTACTGAACAAAAAGAAGAATTGATTTCTCATTATATAGTAGTTGAAGATGGAGCAAACAGTAATATAGGAAAGAAAATGATTAAAAAAATAAAATATTGTAAGAAAGATTATCTAAAAAATATTCGAGCAAAAACAATTGAAGTGGAAATACCAAGGAAAATGATAGCTAAAGATATGAATGAACCTATATTATATTTTGGTGTTATAAAATGGGGATATGGTTGGGTATTTCCTGAGAGTGATAGATTAACTGTAGGTTTAGGTGGTTTAAAAACCAAGAATAAAGATTTTAGAGAAATTTTTGAGAACTATTTAGATATAATAAATTTAGGATATCTTTCACTTGATATAAAAGAATGGCCGATTCCCTTTCGTATTTTTCTAAAAAGGCCCGTGTATCAAAATACTTTTTTAGTTGATGATCCTGCTAATTTAGTAGATTCTCTAACAGGTTAAAATATTTATTTATCCTACTTATAAAATAAATACTAAAGCGAAGTAAATAAAAGATAGTAAACTTGATATTACATGAAAAATCTAAGCCTGAGCCTGATATGGGTTAAATGAGACTGGAATGAAGATACAAAGGGGCTAGAAAAGAATACTAAGATTTTAAGAACAGGCCGGCTTATCCCATGAATATGAGAACATTATTTAGATTGATAGTTTTTATTTTTGCTCCTCCATTTTAATAATTTTAGAAATATTTGTAAGTAACACAATACAATCATTATCTTTAATATAAAATTATAATTGACTTATAAAAAGGGTGAAATATATGGAAAACGAGATTTTACTTCAAGCTTTTTACTGGGAAATGTGCACAGGAACTTATAAAACTAATTTTTCAGAAGAATGTAACTTGTGGAATTTATTGCGGAAAAAGGCAGAAAAGTTAGAAAAAATTGGATTTACTTCTATCTGGATACCCCCTGCGACAAAAGGAGGGGCCGGAGCCAGTGATGTGGGTTATGGGGTTTATGATCTTTGGGACCTCGGAGAGTTTGAACAAAAAGGTACTAAAAGGACTAAATATGGAACCAAAGAAGAGTTATTAAATGCTCTTAAGAGTTTGCATCAAAACAACATAAAAGTATATTTTGATGCTGTTTTAAACCATAGATTTGGCGCTGATGAAACCGAAGTTGTTAAGTTGGCAGATGGGAGCGAAGCAGAAGTTTGGACAAAATTTAATTTTCCGGGACGGGGAGAAAAATATAGCAGTTATGAGTTAACGTGGAGATGTTTTGATGGAGTAGATTGGAACGAAAGGTCCCAAGAAATAGGTAAATATCTTTTTGAGGGCAAAGATTGGGACTGGTCTTATGGTGAGGACTTATTAATGGGAGCAGATTTGGATTATAATGATACGAAAGTTAAAGAAGATGTTATTAAATGGGGTAAATGGATTATTAAAGATTTGGGCTTTGATGGATTTAGGCTAGATGCAGCTAAACATATTGATAATGGTTTTATATCATATTTTATAAATGAAGTAAATAAAAGTTGTATAAAAGATGTATTTTTTGGAGGAGAGGCCTGGATCGAGGATGAAAATAGTTTAATAGATTATTTAAAACAAATTAAAGGGGATAATTTAAAAGTGTTTGACTATCCACTTCGAGCTAAGTTTGTTAAGATGAAGCATAGAAATATAGATATGAGTATATTAAAAAATAGTGGTTTGGTTAATCAAAAAGACTATGAAAACAGGGCGATAACATTTGTAGATACTCATGATACGGACCAAGATGAGCTTGATGATAATGTTGAATCTGTTTCTCATTATAAGTATCAGGCTTATACATATATATTAATGAGAGAAAAAGGAATACCAACAATATATTGGAAAGATTACTTTACCAGGAAAATGTCAAAAGAACTTAATAATTTGATAAAAGCACGTAAAAAATATGCTTATGGGAGAGGTCTTGAAAGTAACTCTACAGATCATAATACTTATTGTTATATTAGAGAAGGAATAGATATAAAATCTGGACTAGTGATGTTGATAACGATCGATAAAAGTGGAGATGAAATAGTAAAAGAAATTGATTCAAAAAATCCAGATACTACTTATATCGACATAACCGGAAATATTAAAAGGCCAGTTATAACAGACGAAAATGGTATTGGTAATTTTTCTGTAAAAGCCACCGAAAACGAAGGGTGGTCTGTTTGGATCAAAAAATAATTTTAGGACAAAATCACCTTTATGAGGTGATTTTTCTCTTTTTATTTGATTTTATATTTTTTTAGGTATATAATGAATACAAAGTCATATGAAGATGAATTCACATTCATGTAGAGGGGGGTTAAAATGCCTAAAAGTACTTTTCTAAATTTAGATATGGAGAAGAAAGATAGAATAATAGAAGCTTCAATCGATGAATTTGCAGCTAATAGTTTTCACAAAGCCAGTGTTACTAATATTATAAAAAATGCTGAAATAGCTAGCGGGAGTTTTTATCAGTATTTTAAAGGAAAAGAAGATTTATATAAATATCTAATAAACATTTTAGTAGAAAGGAAATTGGACTATATAGACCAAGAGGTTATGAAAAAGCCGGAGGAATTAAGTTTTTTTGAATTTTTAAGAAAATTATATCAAGGTGGGATTGAATTTGCAAAGGAAAATCCTCGATTAGTTTCAATAGGAAAGAATTTAATGAATAACAATTGTGAAATATGTAAAAAAATAAGAGAGCAACAAAAACCCCAAAGTAATGAATTTTTTAAAAATATTTTAAAACGCGCCATAGAAAATGGGGATGTAAAAGAAGATATAGATCCGGAATTAACAGCTAAATTTTTAACCAGTGTAAATTATTCCCTAAGTGATTTTATATATACTGAAGATGGACTTAATGAAGATATTATGGATGTCATTAATGTGTTGATAAATATTATCGAGAACGGTATTAAAAACGATAGGAGTGACTATTAGATGAGTTTACTAAAATTAAATAACATAATAAAGATTTATCATCAGGGACAAATAGAGGTGCCAGCTTTAAGAGGTATTGATTTAGAAATTGGGGCCGGAGAGTTTTCCACGGTCTTTGGTCCCTCGGGTTCTGGGAAAACAACTTTGTTAAATATTATAGGTTGTCTAGATAAACCAACTCAGGGACAAATAATTTTTAACGGGGAGAATGTTGCTGATCTAAAAAAAAGTGAATTGGCGGCTATTCGCAGAAAAAATATTGGCTTTGTTTTTCAAAGCTACAATTTGATTCCCGTACTTACAGCTTATGAAAATGTAGAATTTGCGATTAAAATTTTAGAACATCTAACAAAAAAAGATATACATAATAAAGTAATAAATATACTTAATCTAGTTGGGTTAGAGGGTTTAGAAAACAGAAAGCCAAACGAATTATCAGGCGGTCAAAAGCAGAGAGTTGCCATTGCAAGGGCTCTTGTAAAAGAACCAAAATTGGTTTTAGCTGATGAACCTTCAGCTAATCTAGATTCAAAAACCAGTGAGGATATTTTAGAAATAATGTTAGAAATGAACAAAGAACTAGAAACCACCTTTCTCTTTTCAACTCATGACCCTTTAGTCATGGATTATGCAAAAAGGAAAATTGAAATAAAAGATGGCTTGATAAGCAGAGATGAAAGGAGGGAAGAGGTGAATGTTTTTAATTAGATTATCATTAAAAAATTTGCTGAGGCATAAAAGGAGGACTATAATTACAGCTGCAATTATCGCCTGGGCTATATTTTTTTACATTACCTTTGATTCTTTCCTCCTTGGTATGAATGATATGGTTTTTCAAAATATTATTGATTTTGAATATGGGCATATTCAGGTGGCGGATACTTCTTACTGGGAAGATAAAGATGAGTTGCCACTAGAAAATATGATCGTAAATGATAAAGAAACGAATGATAAGTTAATAAAAATAGAGGGTTATGAAGCTCATGCCCCTCAACTTAATTTTCAGGTTCGTTTGAATGATGGTGTTAATGAAACCCCTGTGATGGGTAAGGGGATATCCCCTTCAGAAACTTTAAAAGTTTTAGATTATGAAGACTATATTGTAGAGGGTGAGATGTTCCAAGCGGGTGAATATAAAACTGTAATCGGCAAAAAATTGGCAGAAGTAATGAAATTAAATTTGGGGGAAACCGTAACATTATTGACCAGAACTGAAAGCGATACTTTCAATACCATAGATGCTGAAATTGGAGGAATAATAAATACTCCAAATCCAAATATAAATCAAAATGTAGTATTACTGCCTTTAGGTGTTGTTCAGGATACCTTAAATGTCGAAAACAAAGTTACACATTATATTATTAGACTCGATAATCAAAATTTCAAGCCGGGTATAGTAAGTGACTTTGGTAGTGAATTAAAAGAGAGTAATAGCAATTTGAATGTGTATTCATGGAGAAATTTGGATGAAGTTAGTATAACAAAGAGCAAACAGGCTGGTAATACCTTTATTTTATTGATTGTATTAACTATTGCTGCAATTGGTATAATCAATATTGTGATCCTTGCTGCTTTAGAAAGAATGGAAGAAATCGGAATGATGAAAGCAATGGGTTTAACCGAAAGAGAGATCGTGTTTACTTTTGTTGCTGAATCTACAGGAATAGGTATTATAGGTGGAATCCTGGGTTGTATACTAGGAGCGATATCTGTATTTTTCTTTTCCAGATATGGGCTGGATTTCTCAGCCTTCGTAGATATAGATATGTCTACATTTGGGGTGCCGATAATTAGTAAAATATATGGTGTCTGGAACCCAGTGACTTTTATATATATGTTTTTCTTTGCGGTATTTGGTTCGATGTTTGCAAGTATTTTACCTGCCAGATGGGCTGCGAAAAAGGATCCTGTTCAGGCAATTTATAAAAGGTAGGTGTTAAAAAATGAATTATTTTTTAAGATTAGCTTATAAAAATTTATCCAGACATAAATTAAGAACATTTGTTTCTATAATAGCTATAGCGTTTGCTGTTATGATAGTAATTTTTGCCCGCGGCTTTATATTAGGTATGGTCAATTCTTTTTATGCTGACCATATCCAGTATAGTTCCGGGCATGTTAAAATTGTAGATAAAGACTACCAATTAGAAGGTAGAATATTGTCTTTAACAGAAACGGTAGAAGGTTACAATAATACATCTTTAGAAGGCTTAATACAAGAGTTAGAAAATATTGAAGATGTTCAAACCGTTTTACCTCGTATCAAATTTGGTTCAATTACTACAACTGAAGATGAGCTAATCAATATGGTAGGTTGGGGTGTTGTTCCTCAAAAAGACTTAAAGGAAACAGATATAGAACGACAAATAACAGAGGGAGGAATGGTTAAACCCGGCAATATGGAAATTATCATGGGCACTCAACTATTAAACAAATTGAATAAAGAGGTTGGAGAAAAAGTAACTTTAGTTTTCAATAACTCATTTAATTCATTTAATGGGGCTACGTTTGAAATTGTTGGGGAGATAAGAAGTGAACTTAAAATGTTAAATGAAACATTATTTTACTTACCAATGGACCAGGCTCAAAGGTTATTAATAATGGATGACCAGGCTACAGAGTTATTGTTATTTTCAAATAAAAGGCAAAATGCCGAACAAATAACTCCCAACGTTAATAATTTTTTAGAGGATAATGGTATTTCAGATGAATATATTGTAACTTCTTATCTAAAATCAGGTGGTTTAATGGGTTGGCTAGAAATGGCTAAGGCGATCTATAACTTCATTTATATCTTTTTAGTAGTGCTTGCCAGTTTTGTAGTTGTTAATACCATGATAATGATAGTAAATGAGAGAACAAAAGAAATTGGAATGATGAGTGCTCTTGGATTGGAAAAAAGAGATATTTTATACCTATTTTTAGTAGAAGGAGCTATAATGGGTGTTTTAGGTAGTTTTATTGGTGCCATTATGGGTGGAGTTGTAACAAAAATATTAAATAGAATTGGCATTAGTTTTGGTTCAATGACTGAAGGTTTCAGCTCTGACCTGTTATTTGGCAGTACAATATATCCCGAATTTTCTTATAGCAATATAATATTTGGCTTTATATTGGGACTAATTGTTGTTACAATAGCATGTGTAATACCAGCAAGAAGAGCAGCCAAAATGGAACCTAATGATGCTCTTAGGGAAATATAAAATTAATAAAATATATAGAAGGTGATGAAAATTTTTATTAGGCTACTTTTATTATTTACAATAGTACCAATTGTAGAGTTAGCACTTTTGATAGAAATTGGAAGTTATATTGGAGTTCTACCGACAATTTTCTTAGTTGCAATTACCGGTATTGTTGGAGTGACATTAGCGAGAAAGCAAGGTTTAATTGTAGTAACAAAAATCAGGCGTAAACTTTCAAGGGGTGAGATACCCACTTCTGATTTAATAGAAGGACTTTTAATATTAATAGGGGGAGTTACTCTCCTAACACCAGGTGTTTTAACTGATATTACCGGGTTTTTATTGATACTACCCTTTACTAGACCCTTATTTGCTAAGTTAGCTTCAAGTATGTTCAAAAAATATGTAGATAAAGATCAGTTCAAAACTACAGATAATTTTACTTTCCATAATAGCTACAATGAAAAAAATAACTATAATCAAAAGGATTATGTAGATATTGAATATGAAGAGGAAGATGATGAGACAAAAAACAGAAAATAAATTAAGGTGATTTTATAATGGAAAAACTATATGAGAAAGACCCTTATCTAAAGAAATTTGAAACTGACCTTGATTCTGTGGTAAAAAAGAATAACAAATATCATGTAATCCTGGGTAAAACCTACTTTTATCCAGAGGGAGGAGGACAACCTTCTGATAAAGGTAAAATCAATGAGATAGAAGTCAATTATGTCTATAAAAAAAACGGGGATATTATCCATGTTTTAGAACAAAAACCAAAAAAAGAAAAAAACCTGAAATGTGAGATAGATTGGGAAAGAAGATATGATTTCATGCAACAACATACTGGGCAGCATCTACTTTCTGCAGTCTTTAAAAATGAATATGATCTAAATACAGTCGGGTTCAATTTATCTGAAAAAAGCTTAAGAATTGATTTAGACTCTCAAGTTAGTGAAGATAAAATAAAAGAAGTTGAAAAAAAGGTGAATGATTATATTTATCAAAACATTGAAATTGAAACTTTATATCCTGAAAAAGGAATCTTGAATAGTCTTAATTTGAGAAAAGAGCCCTCGGTGGATAATAATATCAGGGTCATAAAGATAGATGATATTGATTATTCACCTTGTGGAGGTACTCATTTAAATAATACAGGTGAATTAGGTATTGTAAAAATCATAAATATTGATAATTATAAAGGTGGATTGAGAATAAGTTTTGTCTGCGGGAAAAGGGCATTAAAAGATTATTCTTTTAAAAACAATATTATCTCCGAATTGAAGGATGTTTTATCAATTCCAGGACAAGAAATAATAGGAGAAGTTAAAAGGTATACAAATGAACTAAAAGAAAGCGAAAATAAAATTTCTGATTTGAGTAAAAAACTTTTAGAATATCAAGCAGAAGACCTCAAAAAGTTAGCCGAAGTAATAAATGGAATAAAAGTTGTTAAAAAATTATTTACAGATCAATCATATGATAATGTCCAATTATTATCAGATATCTTATGTACTGATAATAATGTCATTTGCATATTTGGCCAGAAGGATCAGAACACAGCTCGGTTGTTACTTTCTCACTCAGAAAATTTAAATGATATCAACATGACTGAAATAATTAATGAGCCCCTGGAATATATTGAAGGTCATGGGGGTGGAATTAAACTTAAAGCTCAAGGTGGAGGAAGGAAAGTTGAAAATTTAAATAAAGCCCTTGCTACTGCTGAAGAGACAATTAAAAATATAATAAAAGAACAGGAATAAATTTAACCCCTTTCAACAAATATGAGAGGGGTTAAAATAATTTTAATGACCAAATTAATGTTTTTGGTGTGTTAAAAAATTATGAA
Source organism: Halanaerobiales bacterium (assembly GCA_046482435.1). Classification (GTDB taxonomy): domain Bacteria; phylum Bacillota; class Halanaerobiia; order Halanaerobiales; family M55B127; genus M55B127. The sequence continues at coordinate 3,416 of JAWOEZ010000104.1, read as the reverse complement.
ATTTGTTATAATAAAAATACAGTGAAAGTGTAATTAAATATATTGGGAGGGGTATAAATGACCATTATTAATAAAGATTTTGTAATGGATCTGGCCAATGACGGAAATGCACCCTGTATATCAATATATCTTTCAACAGAAGCAGCAAGGGAAGGCAATTTTCATAAACTTGAAATTAAATTAAAAAACAGACTATCTGAAGTAGCCAAAAAATTAAAAGAAGATTGGGAGTATAAAGAATCTCGAATTAATGAATTATTGGCCCCGGCTTTTGATTTAATAGATGATATAAATTTCTGGCATCATCATGAAAAAGGTTTAGCAATATTTATTAATAAAGAAAAATTTGATTATGTGCGGTTTAACACTGATATAGAAGATCAGGCAACAGTAAGTAAATACTTTTATATAATCCCATTATTATTTGAAATGTTAACAAACAGTCAATATTATATATTGGCACTTAGTAAACATTCTAATAAATTCTATAAGGCAGATAGTAATAATATCACAAGAATGGAAGAATTTGAAATAAATGAAAGTTTGAAAGATTATGTAGGTTATGACGGGCAAAACAGAAATACACAACATCATTCTCATAAAGTAACTGCTTCAAATACAGTATTTCATGGGAAAGGAAATGTTCGCCCGGATGATAAACAAGATCTATTTAAAATTTTAAAGAAAGTGGATAATAGCATTCAAAAAGCATTTAAAAATAAAGATACCCCCTTTATCCTTTATTGTGATGAAAGGATATATCATTTTTATAAAGAGATAAGTTCTTCTAACAATCTTTTTGATAAATTTATTAACGGCAATCCTGAAAATATAAATAAGAATAATATACACGAAAAAACCTGGGAAGTTATTCAAAATTATGTGAGAAACAAAAAACAAGAAATCATTGATAACTTCCTAGAATTAAAAGGCACCTCTCGAACTTCTTTGGACATCAAATTAATAATACAGGATGCTTATTATAGTAGAGTAGATTCGCTATTAATAGACGGGAATAGAGAATTGGAAGGCTATTTTGAGCAAAGGAAAAACAAAGTTTACATGGTTAAAAATGGCAGAAAAACCTATGATTTATATAATTATGCAGCCATTTTGACGTTACAAAATGGTGGAGAAGTTTATGTTTTAAAAGAAGATATCCCGGAAGGGATTAATGTCGAAGCTATAAATAGATATTAGTGAACCTCTTCCACTAGAGCAAAGTTGAGATTTTAAAAGGAGTTTCCTATTACTTGATATCTATCCTAAGGATATATATTGCTAGATAGGTTTAGACAAAGTTTTGTAATTAAGTTTCCACCTCTGAGGTAACACTGATTCGTCTCGGGAGGTTTACAACCCCATTATCTCTAGCTTGACTAACAAGTTCGAGAATAGATCTATATTTTAAATTTTTTCTTAAGAAGTTAAGACTACGATTAATGTCACGATTAACAATATATTGGCCCGATTAAAAAAAAGATCCCTTGTAATTCTACGAGATTTATCATAATTACTTTTATTTAATTTTTCTAAATCAAAAGAACTGCAGCCACTTGTATATGATTAATTAACCCTAACAGCTTTAATACCTTATAATTCAGCCTTATACTCTATCATATCTAGTTGAGATCCTAGAATTGTAGTTGTTAAATAATATATTGAAAATTAAGCCCACTAAAATTGATCTCCACCCTAAAGCAAATAGATTTAGAGGGAGTTTTCTTTTAACATTTTTGATAAATATAATTGAATAAGAAATTTAAAGCCTCTACTTTTATAATAGAGGCTTCTTATTTTTATATTTACCATCTACTCAGAGATTAATGGTCTATTTGCCAATCATAGTAGGACTGATGCCTACTCTGAATCTAATTATTTTATAATTATTTTAGTTGTCATCAGTTTGATGGTAATTGTAAAAGAAAAAACACTTAGAGTTTAGCAATCATTCATAATTAATTACCCTAAAATACTATAACCCGAATTATTCATAGCACTTTAAAAAAAGACTTCTTTCAATAAAATCTTTCAAAATCAACTCAAAAGACAAGATAAACCAAATGATGTTGTCAATTTGAAATAAATAATCATTAATTAGACCTTTTGGTAAAATTTACTATTAAAATTAGAGATAGTTATCCTGTGAAATTAAGTAGCCTTTCTTTTTTATAAGATTTTTTATTAAATTAAGTTACTTAATCATGCAAACTCTAAATTTTGTATGTTGGATAAAACTCTAAAAAACAACTTTTTGTTAGGACAGCTGCTGGCAAGTTTATAATAAATATATCTACCGGTTTTTACTATTTTTCCTGCTATCTTTATTAGCTTTGTTCTAATAGTTCTTATTCTATCTGATTTATTACTTTCAGGGAAACAAAGACGCCTCATCCAGTTATTTAAATTATAGGCTAGAAGCATCTGCTGTAGTTTGTTGGCATTAGCCCAGTATTTACTACTACTCATTTTACCAAAGACAAAACCATTTTTATCTTCTTTAATGAAGTTTTCCATCGTACCACGTTGACAATAAAAATTAACTATTTCACTGGCAGACCAACTTTTGATATTAGTAACTATAAAGGTATAGTTATAAGTTAGTTCTCCTATTGGTTTTTCAACTTTTACAATAACTTTTCGTTCTTTATTCAAGCTACCAGCTTGATAGTTAAGTTGGCCATAAACAACCTGTTTTTCATAAAGATTATCTTGGGTTTTTTGGATTAATTTTTCTTCTAATGTTTGGGCTAAATCATATAATCTTGCATTAGCCTTTAATCTGATAGTATAGAGGATATCATGTTCTTCGGCTATTTTATAGATACCTGGTTTAGCAAAACCACTATCACCTCTTAGATAAAGAGGTATTTCTCTGAATCTTTTACTATACTTTTTAAATATTGGTCCAACAAATCTAACAGCTTTTCTTGAAGTATAGACATTACCAGATCTAAGCTTAGCTTTAATGAAATCCCCCGTAACTCCATCAAACATTAATAGAGGATGATATCCATTTGTTCCATAGTGATAATTATAGGCAGAACCATATTGGTCTCCATCAGTTTCACAGTTAGTTGAATCAAGATCGAATATGAATTTATCAGGAGGATTAAAAGAATGTATTTTATCAAGTAATTTATAGTTTGCTTTCTGTAATTGTTTCATATTTTGTTTATTTGATTTGGTATTTACTCTTGAAATACTAGATTGTGAAGCTAAAGTATCTTTATTTAATACAGTCTGGAATATATTATCATATCTTAGATCATTTGCATCACTATCAGCATGGTAACCAGCGGCATTTTGATAGATTCTTTGCAAGATCACATCTTTGTTTTTGTGTATTCTATGGTCGATATTATCATCAAAAGATAAACTTTCTTTAATTACTTGACTAAAGCCAATTTCATTAT
>JAWOEZ010000056.1:0-14213 GCA_046482435.1 Halanaerobiales bacterium | reverse complement strand
TAGCTTCGTTTTTTATAGTTTTATAGTTCATATTATACTTGCTGGCATAAGGTTTTCTGTCATGCCTGCCCAATATTAAATTTTCAAATAGTGAAAATTCCATAACAAGACCCCTTCGCTGCCTATCTTCAGGTATATGAGAGATACCTTCTTCAAAAAGGCGCTTAGTTTGAGGTTTTGTTATTTCTCTCCCCTTAAATCTAATAGTACCACTTTCCTTTTCCCGTAAACCGGTTAAGACTTCGGTTAATTCTGTTTGGCCGTTGCCGTCAACTCCGGCAATACCCAAGATTTCTCCTTTTTTTACCGAAAAAGATGTGCCGTTTAAGGCCATTAAATCCCGGTTGCTTTTAGCATATAGGTCTTCAACCTCCAGAACTACTTCTCCGGGGTTGGCCTCTTCTTTTTCTAATTCTAAGATTACTTCTCTACCGACCATCATTTTAGCTAGATCATTAGTAGTTGCTGAATCAGTATCGATAGTATCAATCCACTTACCGCTTCTGATAACCGTAACTCGGTCCGAAATTGACTTAACCTCTTTTAATTTATGAGTTATAAATATAATTGATTTACCCTCATCGGTCAAATTTCCCATAATCTTAACAAGCTCTTCAACTTCCTGAGGGGTTAAGACCGCAGTTGGTTCATCCAAGATAAGGATTTCTGCCCCTCTGTATAGGGCCTTTAAGATTTCAACCCTCTGCTGCATACCTACTGATATATCGTGTACCTTAGCCTCGGGATCTACGTCTAATCCATAGCGTTTTGAAATACTTTCAACATCTTTTTTAGCCTGCTCATAATCGATCATACTATTTTTAGTCGGTTCCTGACCCAGTACAATATTTTCTGTAACGGTAAAGGGTGGAACTAACATAAAGTGTTGGTGAACCATCCCAATATCATGGGCTATTGCATCATTTGGATCTGTTACTTCAACTTTTTCACCGTTAATAATTATTTCACCTTCATCTGCTTGCCAAAATCCATATAAACAGTTCATCAAGGTGGTTTTTCCAGCCCCGTTCTCACCTAATAGGGCATGTATTTCTCCGTGTTTTAGCTCAAAATTCACATTATCATTAGCGAGAACACCGGGAAATCTTTTAGTTATTCCCTTCATTTCTACTGCCAGTTCATTACTAGCTGCCATTGGTTGTCGATCCTCCTTCTATAAATATTAATTATCAACTTCTAAGTATTCCTCTAAGTCTTCCTCATCAATTAATACTTTGCGTGGTTTTGAACCTGCATAAGGTCCCACAATACCTTCTTCTTCCATTGTATCTATTAATCTAGCGGCTCTCGAATGGCCGATGTGTAAGCGCCTTTGGAGCATAGAGATCGAAGCACGGTATTGGACCACCAGTTTTACAGCATCCTCATATAATTCGTCTTTATCTTCTCCTAGTTTGTTAATTTCAACTTCACTTAGCTCATCTAAATCTACTTCAAACTCGGGTTCTTCCTCTTTTTGCTTCCTTAAAAATTCAACGACGTTAATAATTTCGTCGTTAGTTATTAATCCTCCTTGAATCCGGACCGGTTTTTTATAATCTACAGGATAAAAGAGCAGATCTCCATTACCAAGTAATTTTTCAGCACCTCCCATGTCTAATATTGTTCTGGAATCTGTCTGTGATGAAACAGCAAAAGATATTCTGCTCGGTATATTTGCTTTGATCAAACCAGTTATAACATCAACTGAAGGTCGCTGGGTTGCAACAACCAGGTGAATACCTGCTGCTCTAGACATCTGTGCTAGACGGCAGATATTATCCTCAACTTCATTAGCAGCAACCATCATTAAATCTGATAGTTCATCAATTATCACTACTATATATGGTAATTTATCGTCTTCTTCCACCTTGGAATTATATGTTTCAATACTATTAGTACGGCTTTCAGAAAATATTTCATATCTCTTTTCCATTTCCTGTACTACGAATTTTAAAACATTAGAAGCTTTTTCTGGATCGGTAACTACAGGTGAAAAAAGATGTGGTAAACCTTCAAAGTTTATTAACTCAACTTTCTTAGGGTCTATTAAGATCATTTTAACTTCCTTGGGGCTCGCCTTATATAAGATACTTGTAATTATGCTCCCCATACAAACACTCTTACCAGAACCGGTTGCACCCGCTATTAAAAGGTGGGGCATCTTAGAAAGGTCGGTTATAATCGGGTCACCTTCTATCCCACGCCCCAGGGCGAGGGTTAACTTACTTTCAGCCGACTGGAACTTATCTGTAGAAAGAATGTCTCCTACTCTAACCAGTAAGTTATTTTGATGGGGGACCTCGATACCTACTGCAGATTTACCTGGTATTGGTGCTTCGATTCTTACATCTGGTGCGGCCAGTGCCAGTGAAATATCATCCGCTAAGTTCACGATCTTACTTACTTTCACCCCGGTTGCGGGCTGGACTTCATATCTAGTAATTGTAGGTCCGTGGCTGACTTCTTTAACCTCTGCTTCTACACCAAAACTTGCCAGGGTTTCTTCTAGTAATTCGCTTTTATTTTCTAATCTAATTTTGTTTCTATTCGATACTTTTAATAAATCTAAAGAGGGAAGTTTAAACCCGTCCAGGGATTTATTCCCACTTGTTTTAGCTGTTTTGTCCTTAATTTCAAATTCCTGTAAACTTTCTTTTTTCTGGTTTACTTTGTTTTGATCCCTTGTGGTTCTAGTTTTAGACTTGGTTTTTGCCTTATTATTTTTTCTTTTTACCCTTGTTTTTGAACTAATTGTTGAATTATCATACTGATTATTTACCTCTTGTTTTGGTTCCTTTAAGATGCTGTCATAATAATCAATTATCTTATTTTTAATTTTATTAAATTTACCAACAATATTCAATTTCAAATTTTTAAAAAAGGAATGTAATAAGATATCAGTCCATAATAAAAAACCGATCAATAAAAGTGCTGCTAGGATTATGTATGACCCTATTTTACCTAAGCCCTGGATTAACAGCCATGATAATGAGGCTCCTATTATACCTCCACCTTTACTTAAAAAAATATAACCATCACTGATCTGGGGGTAATTATATAAATGAATAGAAGAAATAATACTGATAAAAAGTACTATAAAACCGAACACTTTTAAATTAAATTTAAGGGACTTATTTCTAATTAGAAACATTCCCCACAAAAAGAAGATAAAAGGTAAAATGTATATTCCTTCACCGAACAAAGTCCGGAAAAATTCAACCAGCCTATCACCCAGCATGCTGTTATAACTAAAATAGATGGTTATTAAAAAGAATAGGCTAAATGCGGTTAGCATGATACCCAGGATCTCATTTTTCCTCTTTTCTATTTTAATATCTTCCTTTTTTTTATGCTTAGACAAAACTTTCACCTCAAATATATATATTCAATATAATTTAAAATAATCCTTCATATAATAATATGAATGTACCCAAAATCCAGCAGTAATATGAAAAATATATCAACTTCTGTTTCTTTAAGATGTAAAGGAAATATTTAATTGCAAAATAGCCTGAGATCACTGCACTAAGTACTCCCAATACCATTGCTGGTATGTTAAAATTTTGGACTCCGAGCTGGACTGCATCCTTTATTTTAAAGAGACCGGCCCCTCCAATCACTGGAATTGATAAGATAAATGAGAAACGAGCAGCATCTTCTTTTTCTAAACCCTGTATTAAGGAAGCAGTTATTGTACTACCAGATCTCGAAATACCGGGAATAATTGCAAAACCCTGGGCAACTCCTACCAAAACTGCATTTAGCCCTTTAAAATTTGTAATCTTTTTGTCATAGTTAGCAAGTTTATCGGCCAACAGCAAGATGAAGCCGGTAACAATTAACATCAAAGCTGTGCTTATAGTAGATCTAAAAAGTTTTTCAAAGAAATCTTCAAAAAAAATACCCATGATAGCAGTAGGTATTGAAGCAACAATTATTAAAAAGAAAAAATGTCTTTTACTTTTTTTGAAAGAAAGTATTTCTAAAATATCTTTTTTAAACACAATTAAAACCGGGATTAAAGTACCGAAATGCAGTAGAACTGAAATGAGCAGCTGGTTTTCATTAATAGCAAATAATTTTTGTAAGATGACTAAATGGCCCGAACTGCTGATCGGTAAAAACTCAGTTAGTCCCTGTACCAAACCTAATATTATAATTTTGATTATTTCCATTGTTTTCCTCCATCATATGTATTAAAAAGGATGAGTTATAATAATAACCCACCCCTTTATGTCTTATCTATTTATATTTGCATAATTATTGGCATTATCATGGGTTTTCTATGAATTCTACTGTATATATAGTTATTTAATGAGTCTTTAATTGTTGATTTCCAGACTGACCATTCAGTAATATTTTCCTCTTCACATTCTCTTAAAGCTTCTCTCACTCTTTCCTGTGAGTCCGAGATCAGCTTTTCAGATTCACGGATATAGACAAAACCCCTTGTAATAATATCGGGGCCAGCTATAATATTACCGTCTTTATCAATTGTTACTACAACGATTAATATCCCATGCTCTGATAACATCTTTCTATCACGAAGAACTATATTACCCACATCTCCTACCCCAAGGCCGTCTACTAAAACTGCACCCGCTGTAATATTTTCTTTCTTTTCTATCTTTTCAGGCCCAAATTTAATCACATCACCGATTTCAGCGATATAAATATTATCCTTTGGTATACCAACTTCTTCAGCCAATTCGGCATGTTTATGCAGATGTCTATATTCCCCATGGGTCGGGATGAAATACTTCGGTTTTGTTAAATTCATCATCAGCTTTAATTCTTCCTGGCTGGCATGTCCGGAAACATGGACTCCAGAGATATCTTCATATATTACATTAGCTCCTCTTTCAAAAAGCTGATTAATGGTCTGACCGATAACCTTCTCATTGCCGGGAATTGCCCGGGCTGAAATTACCACTGTATCTTCTTCTTTGATATTGATATGATAGTGATCTCCTCTGGCCATTCTGGTTAAAGCAGCCATCGGTTCTCCCTGGCTACCGGTAGTTATTAATACGACCTGATCATTGGGAAGGTTGCTAATATCACGGGTATCTATTATTACATCTTGTGGAATTGTCAAATATCCTAACTCCCGCGCGGTTTTAACATTTTCGATCATACTTCTACCTGTCAAAGCAATTTTTCTATTATATTTCATAGCTGAATCAGCAATTTGCTGTACTCTATGAATATTTGAAGCAAAAGTTGCTACAACTATCCTGTCTCTAGTTTCACGGAAGATATCGTCTATTGTACCACCGACAACCTTTTCAGAAAGGGTATATCCTTTTCGTTCTGCATTAGTACTATCTGAAAATAGGGCTAATACCCCAGGTTCAGAATCGCCCAGTTCAGCTAATTTGTGAAAATCTGCCACTTCTCCGTCAATCGGAGTCTGATCAAATTTAAAATCACTAGCATAAACAATAGGTCCTTCTGGAGTATGGATAGCTAAGGCACAGGTATCTGCAATACTGTGATTCATTCTAATAAATTCTATCTCTCTGGAACCTATCTGATAGGATTGACCAGGGGTTACAACCTTTAGTTTTCTTTTTCCCTGTAGATTATGTTCTTTTAAATTACCCTGTAATAATCCCAGAGTTAATTTAGTACCATAGACCGGAACATCAAGTTCCTTTAATAAATAGGGTAAGGCCCCTATATGGTCTAAGTGTCCGTGTGTTAACACTATTGCCTTAACTTTGTCTTTGTTTTCCATCACATAAGTAAAATCTGGAATTACCAAATCTATACCTAACAAATCATCTTCAGGGAATTTCACACCTGAGTCGATGATTATGATTTCATCGTCCATTTCAAACAACATCATATTCTTACCAATTTCACCAACTCCACCTAAGGGTGTGATGGTAATCTCGGAATTTGTATCTTTAGCCAAATCATTCACCTCCATAAGTAGTTAATTTGTACTATATTAAAAAGCTGTGTATATTACATAATTTATTTTAAGTTAGCTCTAATTATATTATTCCAGCTTCTTCTAGTACTTTGGCTAATTTTGCTTTTTTGTCTGTCTTTAATTTATATAACGGTGGTCGGGGCTCTCCTGCCTCAAAACCAGTTATTCTTAATGCTTCTTTAACCGGAATTGGATTTGTATCGATAAACATAGCATTATAAATTGGAATTAATTTTCTGTTTAGTTCCCTTGCCTTTACAGGATTACCATTCTTAAACTGTGTGATCATTTCTTTGATTTCTTTGGCTGCAACATGTCCTGCTACACTGACCACTCCTTCTCCTCCGAGTGACATTAAGGGAAGGGTCAGCATATCATCACCACTGTAAATATAGAAGTCCTCTTTTTCAATAAGACTTAAGTTAGCTACCTGCCCTAAGTCGCCGCTGGCTTCTTTAATTGCAATAATATTCTCTATCGCGACCAGTTCTTTTACAGTCTCTGGTTCTATGTTGCGAGAAGTTCTGGAAGGTACATTATAGATCATAACCGGTATCTTGACACTTTCTGCTACTGCTTTGAAGTGGTTATATAAGGCATACTGGGGTGGTTTATTATAATAAGGCACAACCAGCATTATTCCATCTACACCAATTTTTTCGGCTTCTTGCGAAAGTTTTATACTGGCTGCAGTAGAATAAGAGCCCGTACCAGCTACAATATTCGCCCGGTCACCTACCGTATTTACAACTGTTCTTAAAATTTCTAGTTTTTCCTCAGAATCTAGAGTCGGTACTTCACCTGTAGTCCCCAAGACCACTAATCCGTCATTACCTTCCTCTACGAGTTTTTTTGACAATTCTCTTACTTGGGAATAGTCTACCTCAAGATTTTCTTTAAAAGGTGTAACCATCGCTGTTAATAAGTTTCCAAAACTTTCATACATATTTATTAACCTCCAATTGTATTTAAATTAAAGGCATCATGAAGTGCGTTCAGAGCCTTTATTTTATCCTCTTCTTTGATCAAACAAGAAATTACGGTGTGAGAGTCGGTGGTTTGATAAATCTTAACACCAACTTCATGAAGGGTATTTACGATCCTGGCCATAATCCCAGGTTGTCCTGTCATACCCCCACCTACTATTGAAATTTTAACATATTCTGGGTGAATTTCAAAATCAAAACCATTTGTGCTCATAATTTTTTCGGTCAAGTTTCTTTTATCATTGTTAATAACAAAGGAGATAACGGACTCTCTGATGTTAATGAAGTCAACACTTATCCCCGCATCAGCAAGCAGTTCAAAGATCTGTAACCCGTTATCATAATTTATTCCCTGGTGGGCTTTAACTTTTGTATAAAAGATATCTTCCCGACTTGCTAAACCAGTGATCGGTGTTAATTTCTTTTTATCGCCAATTTTATCTATAATAGTACCTTCTTTGTTATTAAATGTTGATCTAACTTCAATCGGGATCTTGTTTTTCATAGCTATCTCTGCAGCGGCGGGATGAATAACCTCTGCACCTTGATAGGCAAGTTCACAGGCTTCAGTATAATTTGTTTTAGCAAGGAAGTTTGCTTTTTCAATAATACTTGGATCACCGGTCAACAAGCCCTCGACATCGGTATATATTTCTATCTTTTTAGCTGAAAGCCCGGCAGCAATTATCGAGGCTGTGGTATCACTTCCCCCTCTACCCAGTGTTGTAATTTCTCCATTTTTACTTATCCCCTGGAAACCAGCAATAACGGGGACTATATTTTTATTAATCAACCGTAAAACATTTTCGGGATTGATATTTATTACATCTGAATTACAGTAATTTTCATCTGTTAGAATCCCGGCCTGGGCTCCGGTCAAAGCCTTTGCTTTTATCGCTTTTTTCTTTAAATGTTGAACCATAATTACTGAAGATATTATTTCACCACAGGACATAATTAGATCTTTTTCTCTACCGTCTAAGTCTTTAAATGTATTTTCGGCCAGCTCAAGAAGGGTATCTGTAGCATAGGCTGAACCTTTTCGACCGATTGCCGATACAATAACGATAGGTTTATTACCTTTTTGTAGAGATTCTTCTATTCTATTTACTGCAGCCCGGCGTGCCTTTTTGTTTTTTAAAGAGGAACCACCGAACTTCAAAACAACTAGAGACATTATTATCCTCCATCTATGATATTATTTTTTATTACATAATCTGCGATTTGGACAGCATTTAAAGCTGCACCTTTTCTTATATTGTGACCGACAACCCACATTTCTAGGGCCTTTTCATTGTGAAGATCCTGTCTTAACCTACCAACTAAGATTTGATCTGTTTCTTCAGAGCTAAGGGGAGTAGGATATATATTCTGTTCAGGTTTATCGAGCAGTTTAATATTCTCATCATTTGATAATAGATAACTAATTTCTTCTAGATCAACCGGGATATCGAATTCTAGGTGGATACTTTCGCTGTGGCCGTAAAAGACGGGAATCCTCACAGCAGTAGCAGTCACCTTGATTTCTTTATCATCAAAAATCTTTTGAGTTTCACGATTTAATTTTAATTCTTCTTCAGTATAAGCATTATCATTTACTTTGTCAATTAGTGGAATTGCATTGAAAGCAATCTGGTCCGGATATACTTCTGTTTTTATTTGATCACCATTCAGATAATCTTTGCTTTGGCTTTTAAGTTCAGCGATTGCTTTTCGACCAGTACCGGAAACCGCCTGATAAGTACTGACAATAATCTTATTTATTATATGTTCCTTTTTAATTGGATTTAAAGCTATTACCATTTGTATGGTAGAACAGTTTGGGTTAGCAATTATACCATTATGCTCTTTTATAGTCTCAGGGTTAATTTCAGGTACAACCAATGGAACATCATCATCCATCCGATATGCATTGCTGTTATCAATCACTAATGCGCCCTCATAGACAGCCTGTGGAACATATTTTAAAGAATTCGAACTACCGATACTAAATAAAGCGATATCAATATCATCGAATGTATTTTTCTCTATAGTCTCAACTGTATATTTGTGACCTTTAAAAGTAATTTCTTTACCTTTTGAACGGGGAGAAGCTATTACCTTTAATTCATCGATTGGTATCTTAAATTCTTCTAATATTTTTAACATTTCGGTTCCAACAGCTCCGGTTGCACCTACTACTGCTATCTTATATCTTTTCATATAGAAGGCCCCTCCTTTTGATCTAAAATTAGATTTCCATAATTTTTTCTAAACCGTATACTAAACCGTCCAGATCGTCAATGTTGTTAACGGCCAGTTTAATACCGGGCATAAAAGATTTTCTATCTACTGAGTCATGCCTGATTTTTAAAGTCTGTCCTTGTCCACCAAAAATTACTTCCTGGTGGGCAACTAATCCTTGTAATCTTACGCTGTGAATGTGAATATCGTCAAACTCTGCACCACGGGCACCTGTAAGATTTTCAATAAATTTTCTTTTAACCTTGTCTTTAGGTTTTTCTCTGTGCTCGGCAATCATCTCAGCTGTTTTTACAGCCGTCCCGGATGGTGCATCCATTTTTCCATCATGGTGTAATTCTACTATTTCAGCTTGATTAAAAAACTGAGCGGCTTTTTTAGAAAACTCCATCATCATAACTGCACCTAAAGCAAAGTTAGGGGCGATCATAATAGAGGTCTCATGTTTTTTTGCAAGTTCTTCTACTGTTTTTAAAGAGTCTTGATCAAAACCAGTAGTTCCTACAACCATATTTGTCCTTGTTTTAAGAACTTTTTTAATGTTGTCCATAACTACTTCAGGATTTGTAAAATCGATGACAACGTCAGGATCTTTATGCTCAATTTCTTCAACTACATCTTCATTTATATAGAGTTCTTTTTTACTATCAATTCCTAAAAATTTGAATATATCCTGTCCTCTATTTATAACATCAACAGCACCGACTAATTCATAATTATCTTGATTAATAACCATCTGACAGATCGTTTTACCCATTCTGCCGGCAGCACCATTAACTATAATTCTTTTTTTACTCAAGTTAAACACCTCACCCTTTTAGTTCTGTTTCTTGTTCTTTAATATTGCCATAATAATTTGTACCCCATACTCCAACAATAATCATAATAGCTCCCACAACTTGAAACCAGTAAAAAGGTTCATTTCTGATAAAAACTCCTGCTAAGATAGAAACTACGGTAGCAAAGTTGGCAAAAACTGCAGATTGTGAGGCAGGTAGTTTTGAGAGAGTAAAGTTTACAAAAAAGAATGCTAAAACTGAAGAGAGCACTCCCAGATATATAACAGGAATTAAGACCTGGGTCTTACTAAGTGGTGCAAAGTAATTGTTTAAATTTGTAGGAGTTATTGAAAAAAGAATTGTATTGAAGACTAAAGCACCAACTGTCATCATAAAATATGTAATAACCGCCGGACTGAAATCAACGGAGAGCTTTCTGGACATTATATTATGAATCCCTGCCATTAAAACTGCTCCCCCTATTAGAGCCATCCCCAAGAAATTTCCACTAACTTCTGTACTGCTTTTCATCAGTGTTATAAAAATAACTCCGGCCACTGAAAGTGTTATATAAATAGTTTGATTTTTGCCCGGTATTTCATTTAAGAAAAAGATAGCAAGGATTGTAACTACAACCGGGATCAGTGAAACTAATAGGCCTGCTTCTGAAGATGTGGTATAATTCATACCTGTTGTTTCAAATATAAAGTATAGTACAGGTTGGGCGATTGTAACTAATAACAAATATTTTATTTTACTAAATGATACATTAATCTTAAGGATCCCAACTATCCAGAGGATATTAACTAAAAGTCCAGCTGTTAGGAATCTATATCCCATCAGTTGAAAGGGACTTATTACTTCTAAAGCTTCCTTTGTAAACATAAAAGAAAATCCAAATATAGTACTAAATAGTAGTCCAGAGAGATAGGGCAGTATTTTCTTCATTTTTGAAATTCTCCTTTATCTAATTATCACGAGGTGGAAAGGGACCATAATACTGATAATAATCAACTTTAATTCCACCATTATATAATTTTCTGCGTTTAGAGGCCTCTTTTCCAAATACCTTTTCAAATTTTTGATAAGCGGTTAAAATATAAAAAGACCAGGTATCTAAGGGCAGTAATTTTTCTCCCATCTTTTTATATAATTTTTCTATTTTACTTTGGTCTGACATCCTCATTCCATATGGGGGATTAGTAATAATCATCCCATATTTTCGATTGGTTGAAAAATCTTTAAAATCTTTCTGCTGAAAATGTATTATATCATCAACAGCGGCTTTCTCGGCGTGATAACGTCCCATTGTAACCATTTCCTGATCGTTATCATAACCAGCTATCAGACGTGGTTCTAAATCATCTTTGATAAGTGATTTAGCTTCTTTTTTAACACCCTGCCAATCTTCATCTTTTATCAAATGCCAGGTTTCGAAGTCAAAATTTCTATTAAGTCCTGGCGGAATGTTTTTGGCTCTGATCGCAGCCTCAATTGGGATCGTACCTGAGCCGGAAAAGGGATCAATTAATATCCGGTCGGGCTCCCATTTACTTAATTGGATCATACCAGAAGCTATAGTCTCCTGCAGGGGAGCTGGTGAACTTAGTTCCCGATACCCGCGCTTATGTAAACCCCGACCACTTGTATCTATAGTCAGGGTAGCAGTATCCTTATATAAAGCGACCTCTATTTTATAGCTAGGGCCGTCTTCAGCAAACCAAGATTTATTATATCTTTCCTTTAAATTATCTACTATTGCTTTTTTAACTATAGATTGACAGGTAGGAACATGGTGTAATTCTGATTTTACCGATTTGCCAGAAACAGGAAATTCTGCATCTTCTGTCAAAAACCAATCCCACGGTAAACGTTTAGTTTCTTCATAAAGTTGGTCAAAATCAGTTGCATTAAATTCTCCGACCTTGATTTGAACTCTTTCTGCTGATCTTAACCAGAGATTTGCCCTACATATATCTTTTTCATTACCTTGAAATTCCACTTTCCCATTTGAAACCTCTAAATCATTGAAACCTAAATTTTTTATTTCATTTTTCACTACGCCTTCCATTCCAAACGTAGTTGTTGCAATTAGATTATACTGCGTCATTAACTTCTTTCCATTCCTCTCTTAAGATCCCGAAGAAAACTTCATCGTGGAATTTACCTTTAAAATATCTACTTTTTCTTTTCCTACCTTCTTCTTTAAAACCCAATTTGTTATATAAGTTAAGCGCTCTTTCATTATAATCCCAGCAGGAAAGTTCTATCCTATTTAATCGTAAATGTTTAAAACCAAAATCAAGCATCATCTTGGTAGCTTCTGTACCAATTCCTTTTGAAGAATTATTAGTATCGCCAATTACTAAAGCAAGTTCGGCTGAACCATTTTTATGATCTATATTTATAAAATCAATTTGTCCGAGATAATCGCCTGTCTCCCGATCAGATATTACAAAACCTGACCACTCTTCGCTCATCGCTTTATTTAAAAATTGCTTAACCTGTTGACTGGATTGTGGATACAAAAATCGGTCTGATAGAAACTGTACTATTTCTTCATCATTGATCCAGTCCATCATGTGTGCTAGGTCGTCTTCCTGATATTCTCTAAACATTACTTTTTTTCCATATCTTCTTGCCATTAATAAAACACCTCAGATTTATTCTTTAATATTAATACCTTTTTCTCTCATTTCATTCAATATTTGACCAAGTTTTTTTTGGTCCTGTTCAATACCTTTAGATCCTTCTAAGATTATCTTTGTCTTAAAACCATTATTTACTGCATCTTCTGCCGTGTATTTTACACAGACATCTAGAGCCAGGCCTACAATATCTACTTCATTAATATTCAGTCCTTTTAGGTAGGCTGATAAGCCCAGGTTTGTACCATCATTTTCTTGAAAAGCGGAATAACTATCTATCTTAGGGTTATAACCTTTTCTAATTATCAAATCGAATTTTTCAGTGTTTATCTTGTTATGGAATTGAGCTCCTTTACTCTGCTGTACACAGTGTTCGGGCCACAAAACGGGTCCGATTCCTTTGGCTTGATATTCGCTAAAAGGTTCCTTATCATGTGAACTTGCAAAACTTTTATGGTTTTGTGGATGCCAATCCTGGGTACCAACTACCTTCTTATAGTCATCTTTTTCCATTAAAGAATTTATCTTAGAATTAATTTTATCAGCTGCCGGAACTGCTAATGCTCCCCCGGGATAAAAATCATTTTGCACATCCACTACTAATAAGGCTTTACTCATTGCAACCAACCCCTTTTAGTATTTTACCGAAAATGTCCCGAAGTTATCTTTAAAAGTTTCATCATTAATTTGATAGTCAGTGACATTTGCCATTCGGGGACCCTTCTTAAAGAAGCTGATGATCTGTTGTACTGCCTCAGGATTACCCTCTACAACTGCTTCAACCCGACCATCATGCAAGTTTTTTACCCAGCCCTTAATATTCAATCGCTGAGCTTTTTCTCTTGCAGAAGCCCGGAAACCAACACCCTGTACACGGCCTGAAACATATAAATGTTTTCTTATTTTATCGCTCATCTGTTATCCCTCCATATATTGAAAAGAATAACATTACTATTTTTGTTAATTATAACAGATATATGGGGTTAAAACAAGAAAGAAGATTTAAGTAAAATCGTAAAAAATTATAATTAGTGGAGAAAATAATGAAGTTTTAAAAATTAAAGAAGGAAAATATATAAACGATAAAAAATGGAATTAATATTATTGTAATTATTAAATCCCATTTAATCAAAACAGTTTCATTATATATTTTTTCTAGATGCAGATAAATAAAAACCAAGGATAGTTATTGCTTCCTTGGTTCATTATCCTTATCTATCATATATATTTCACCATATTTAATACTTTTATCTTCACATAATTTTCTAATTTCTTCAATATCATTTTGTTCGATCCTACAGGCATATCCACATGAATCGCTTAATTTCGAAGGTACGGGCACCATTTTTACATTTAAGTCTCTTCTTTCACAGTAGTTTTCGAATTTATAGGCCATTGCAGTGCTCTTGAAAGTTATTAGATATTTTTGATCAGGATCATTCATGTCGAGATCTCCTCTTTTGATTGTTTTTTAAATAAAATTCAAATTAACTGTATCGTTTTTTAATTAATTCGGGGTCATAAGGGGCACTTCTACTGGGGCAGTTTTCACGGGGACAAACCTGGCAGTTTTCAAAATCTTTGGCTGTTGGATATATCAAGCCTGAAACGGACT
>JAWOEZ010000048.1:0-7240 GCA_046482435.1 Halanaerobiales bacterium | reverse complement strand
TTATTATATAGGTTTGTTGATCTAACTTTTCTATTTCAAACCAGTCCAATCCGGTCACTCCTCATATAATATAATTATTTTATCGGATTTTTGGTAGTACATGGTAAATCAACACAGCATTTACCGCAGACATCTGTAATATCTAAATCACGGTGGTAATCTACATTTTCCAGACAGATATCATAACAGATAAATCTATCAAAACTTTCACGTTTGAGGGCCTGGGTTACACAATGATCAGCACAGACCCCACAGCTGCCCTCCCTTTTATATAGACAGTATTCCACATCTTCTCTTTCTGTAGGAGGTACTTTTAAATTGGTTACCACACTCCCTACTCTACCCGCACATCCTTTTTCAGTAATCAGCATATTATTTATACCAAAGGTACCCAGTCCGGCGATATAGGCAGCGTGACGGTGTGACCAGTCA
The DNA here is from genome assembly GCA_046482435.1 of Halanaerobiales bacterium. Lineage (GTDB taxonomy): Bacteria > Bacillota > Halanaerobiia > Halanaerobiales > M55B127 > M55B127. The sequence continues at coordinate 6,808 of JAWOEZ010000048.1, read as the reverse complement.
CTGATCAGCTCTTCTTCTTTAAAATTATGGGTTGCCGGGATAATTGTAGATTCAAAACCTTCTTTACTGAGAATTTTTTTAATATGTTTATTTAACTCCAATATCAATTGATTGGTCTCTAGATAGGCAACTGCCCACTTTCTTGAACTCAACCTTCCTTCTATATTGGACTTGTTTATACTTTCTTCAAATGGTAAAAAGAAAGTAATTACTGTACGTGCCTCATCTAAAAAATCGGTTGGCAAAGCATGAGTAGGAGATATAACCTCCTTCATTTTTTTAAATAAAGGATCTTCAGCTCCCGCATAGGCCATTAGCGGGGCTTTCCAGTCACTTTTTATCTCAGCACGATCAGAATACTTTTTTATATATTCTTTTATAGATCTCTCTATTTTTTCTTTCATAATATATTACCTCTTTTAATTTAAAAATCATTTCCTCAAATCCGTTCTAAATTTTCTTTTGTTAATTTATTTTTCTTGTCACCGGTATTTAAAGTATCTTTCGCTTCAAATAACATGATCTGGGTTTCTTCTTCAGCATATGGTTTGTGTTCAATTCCTTTTGGAACTATCACCATTTCTCCTGCTTTGATAGTTTCTTCACTATCCCTATATTTCATTATTAATTCGCCTTTAAAAACATAAAAAAGTTCATCATTATCCTGATGGGTATGGTATTCAAAGTTTCCTTTAATCTTGGCAAGTTTAACTTCCATTTCATTTACATTTCCAATTATCTTAGGATCCCAATACTGATCTATTAATTGATACTTTTCCTTTAAAGTTATTTTATTCACCACAAACACCCCTATTAATTACTAATTTAAACCTCGATATTTAATTTTTTAAGTTCTTTTTCTCCTTCTTTAGATACATACCATATCTTTTTCCTTCCTTCATCTTTCTCTATTAACCAGCCCTCATCCCTACAGTACTCAACGAACTGTGCACCAATCGAAAAGATATCAGCAACTTTTTTCATTTTTTTCCCCTTCTTTCTTATGAATTTAAATTATGATAAAGCCATTAAGGGTAATAGTATTCAAATTTTACTCTACTATTTTTAAATCGCCTTGATTAGTTCCCACAATTACTTTATCAGCCATCTCAACAAATAGTCCGGTTTCAACTACTCCTGGCAACTCATTAAGCTCATTATTTAATTTGCCTGGATTTTCAATCTCTTCAAAATTACAGTCGATAATATAATTATGGTTATCAGTATTAAATACTTCTCCGTTTTCTTTTCTCAACTTCGCCTGACAATCAAACTTCTCGAGATTAATTAACGTTTTATCCACACCGAAGTAAACAACTTCTACTGGTAAAGGAAATGCTCCAAGTTTGTCTACTATCTTAGATTCATCTACAATTATTATTAATTTTTTACTTTGATAAGCAACTATTTTTTCGCGGACCAAAGCCCCGCCGCCCCCTTTAATTAAGTTTAAGTTTGGATCTACTTCATCAGCTCCGTCAATTGTAAGATCTATATAATTAATATCTGCTAAACTTACAATTGGTATCTCTAAATCTTCAGCAAGACTTTTAGTCTGCTCTGAGGTTGGTACTGCCCTAATATTTAACCCTTCTCTGACCATTTCACCAACTTTTTGTACTGCCCAATAGACTGTTGAACCGGTTCCTAGACCTACTACCATGCCATCTTTAATATATTCAGCTGCTTTTTCACCAGCAATTTTTTTTGCTTTCATACCCAATTCCTCCTGTTAAAATTATTTTATCTAAACAATATTCAAACTATCTGTATGTTATATACTTTAATTATACTACTTTTTATGGTTGATTTGCCAAAAATTATGAAATATAATTTTTTTCTTTTAAATAATTTAAGCCGTAATCTGTGATTGATGTTCCCGCTCTTCCCTTTGAAATTTCAACCATCTCTTTTTCTGCAAGGCTCTGCAGTAATTTCCTTATCTCCATTTCAGAGATATCATAATAATTATGCTTGAAATCTTTTTTTAGACTCCTCCGACCTGTATTTTTATTTTTTTCATTTAAGCAGTATAGTCTTTTCAAAAGAAGCATCTCTTTTTTTGGTGTATTTGTGGCTGACTTTAAATAATCAGGTAAGTTTATAAAAGAAAGATCGTTTTCTTCTACTGTGACCATATACTTTACAGTATTTATTAATTCCCTGACATTCCCCGGCCAATTATAGTTATTTAAAAAAACTTTTAAATCCTGAGTAAGATTTCTGTGTTCTCCCCATTTGTTTAGATAATACTTCGTTAATCTTAATATATCATCTTTTCTTTCAGTTAAAGCGGGCACTCTAATTTGAAATACGTTTAACCTGTAAAATAGGTCTTTTCTAAAGTTACCCTGATTCATTAGTTTAAAGAGATCCTGATTTGTAGCAGCTATTATTCTCGTATCAATAGTTACAATAGAGTTGCCACCTAACCTCATTATCTCTTTTTCTTCAATAGCCCGGAGTAACCTGGCCTGTAAGTTAAGAGGGAGATCTCCGATTTCATCCAAGAAGATTGTCCCCCCGTCAGCCTGTTCGAAAAGACCTATCTTACCGCCTTTTCTGGCTCCGGTAAAAGCTCCTTCTTCATAACCAAAGAGTTCTGACTCCAGTAAGTTTTCCGGTAAGGTAGCACAATTAATAGCAACAAATGGTTCTCTGCTGCGGTGAGAATAGTTATGAATTGCTCCCGCATATAGTTCCTTACCGGTACCACTTTCTCCTAAAAGAAGGACTGTCGAATCCGTCCTTGCAATTTTTCTACTGATTTCTTTCGATTTCTTAATTGAATTACTTTTACCTATAATATCAGCAAACTGATAGTCCGTATAATGCCCTTTCCCGATCAGCTGTTTATGAACTTTCTGCTGGGTTGCTACCATTTCTCGATAGGGAGAGACTATTATTATTTTACCATAAAATTGGTCGTCAAATTCAACTGTTTTTACTGTAAAAACTAGCTCTTTACCGTTTACTTTCACAAGCTTGTCTTTAACTTCTTTTTGATCTAAAATGAAATCCAGATTGGTTAACCGGTTTATAAGCATTTTTATATCTTTACCGGTAACACTCTCTTTATCCAATTTTAATATTTTCTTAGCTTTATAATTGATTAATTCTATTTGATTTCCTTCATCAGTTATTATTACTCCACTTAATAGTTCATCTAAGAGCAGTTCCCATTGATTTAATAAGACCCTTCTGTTCTCCCAACCGTAATCAAATCCGTACCAAATAGTTGGCACTTTAATTAAGTATCTTTTGATAATTTTTTCAGCTCTTACACTATCGATTCTTAAGATGGAAAGAATATCCAAAACATTTGAAATGTCAAATACTCTATTACCTATTAAAATGATCTCAGCGTCTATATCTGGCAAGAAATCATAGGGCTCATTTTCAGGTACTATTATATATTCGATATCTTCAGGATAGTCACTTTTAACTTCATAAAAAGGAAAAAATTTAACATCTGTGATACCTAGTTGATATAATAAGGCCATAGTCTCATTGGCCATATACTGATTAATATTTGCTACCAGAGCCTTTCTACCGGCAGGAATTTCTCTAATCTTATTTAAGGATTCTTTAGTGATTGTCCTTTTCATCATAAGGGTTGGAGCATCACATTTGATCTTATCTATTAATATATTTAAAATTTCAGGATCGGTGTATAAAATTAAGTCAGTATCATAGACCACTGGTATTACATCCATCTCAGGATTTCTGTATTCAATGATGAAAAGATCAGAAAAAATCTTTTCCAATTCACTTTTAAAAAACTTAGAAACCTGTTCATCAATAGCTAAAACAGTTATCTTATTTTTCATTCCTATCACCTTTTTCCAATCAATAATGGGATTTTTATTCTGTGTAATATGTATTCATCCCATTTGCTAATTAATATATTAAACATTATACCTTTAATTACCTTTAATATTGGCCATCTTTTTAGTTCTTATTCTGGCATGTAATATGCATTATACATAAGTGAATATGTTTTTACTATCTTAACTGGAGGTTTTATTAATGTTTGATAATTTTAATGAATTAAAAAATTATGTTGAAAAAAACAATGTTAAAACTCTCGATTTCAAAATTCCCCAGTTATCAGGGAACTGGAAACACTTGTCTGTACCGGCCAGAAACTTAAAGCCTGCTATCTTTGAAGAAGGATTTGGTTTTGACGGATCTAATTACGGTTATGCTAATGTGGAAGCCAGTGATATGGTTTTCATCCCGGACCTTACTACCGCCTTTATCGATCCTTTTTGGGAAGAAAGAACTCTTGCTTTTCTTGGTAGAATCTATGAAATGGGCCAAGATGGTGAAAAACCATTCCAGGGTGAGTCCAGAAATGTATTACTTCGGTCTTTGGAATACATGCGGGAAAATGACCATGCTGACAAATTTATCTTAGGCCCGGAATTTGAATACTACGTTTTTGACGAAGTATACTACTGGAATCAAAGCCATAACTCTGGGTTTAATGTCTATTCCAGACAAGCTGAATGGGACCGTGATAATTATGATGGTTACAAAGTCAACTCAAAGAAGGGATATCATCTTGATTCTCCTCATGATCGAGACAAAGACCTGCGTTCCGCTATTTCATTAGCTTTAGAAGATCTCGGTATAGAGGTCAAATATCACCACCACGAAGTTGGTGGACCCGGCCAGCATGAAATAGAAGTGGAGCGGGTAAATGCAGAAAAAATGGCCGATGATACGATGAAAGTTAAGTACTTTATAAAAAATATGGCTCTCCAGCGCGGTAAAACAGCAACCTTTATGCCTAAACCACTTCACGGTGAAGCGGGCAACGGCTTCCATGTACACATGCAGCTTTTCAAAGATGGACAGACCCTGTTTAGTGGAGAAGCAGATAATTATGCAAAACTTTCAGATCAAGCACTCTATTTCATGGGGGGGATTTTAGAACACACTCCTGCCTTAATGGGATTGGCAGCTCCTTCTACCAATTCATACCGAAGACTGGTTAGCGGTTATGAAGCACCGATAGCAATCTGTTTTTCTCAGGCTAACCGCTCTGCCGTTATCAGAATACCCGGATATGCAACTAGCCATAAAGACAGAAGATTTGAATTTAGACCTGGTGATGCCTCCGGTAATTCATATTTAACTTATGCCGCACTTTTGATGGCTGGCTTGGATGGAATCGAAAAACAAATTAACCCTATGGAGTTAGGTTATGGGCCAGTTGATAAAAACATATATGAATTAACCGAACAAGAAAAAGACAATCTGGAGTTTTTACCTAAAGATCTAGAAGAAGCTATTAAGGCCCTAGAAAATGACCATGACTTTTTGCTTAAAGGAGATGTTTTCTCAAAGAATTTAATTAAAACCTGGCTTGAAAGCAAAAAAGAGGAGTGCCAGGCTATTTATAATAGGCCGACTCCAGATGAATACAAATTATATTTTGATGTTTAAAGTAAAAAAGGTTCCGATTAATAAATATATCGGAACCTTTTTCATCTAATTTATTTAAAGAAATTTTTTAACACTGTAATTGAATTTATTGTACATAATCTAATACATAAACTGTCTGGGTATCCGGCAGTTTATTTATTTCAAGTTCGCAATTATTTACCTTTTCAATTTTCTCTGAGGAAAAGTTATCCAGAAATTTATCGACACCTTTGATTGGTAAGTCAAGGATATCTGTCTTAAAATGCATTGGGACCACTACTTTTGGATCGAGCTCCTTGACGATTTGATAAGCCTGGTCAGCATCGATAGTAAAGTGGCCTCCTACCGGTAATAGCAAAATATCAGTATCTTTAAGTTTTTCGATTTGACTGCTGTCTAGAGAATGTCCTAAATCTCCTAAGTGGCTGACTTTCATCCCATCTAGCTGCATCATGAATATAATGTTTTCTCCCCGCTCGACTCCTTCTGAATCATCATGATAAGTTGAAATTCCAATGATGTCTACCTCTTTATCTTTAAAACCACTGACATTATTAACAACGTAAGGTTGGCCTGGTATAGTATCTACAGCATTATGGTCAAAATGGTCATGACTTACTGTAACATAATCTGCCTCGTCATTGATTTTTTTATAGGGCAGGTCTTCATTGTATGGATCTGTTACTATTTTTGTACCATCATCTTTTGTAATTAGAAAAGAAGCTTGCCCCCACCATTTAAATTTCATTATATCAGCCTCCTTCACTTTTATCGTTTTAGTTTCAAGAAAACTCCATCCAAGTTAAGCATTGGGTGGTGATGAATTGAAACGGTTTTGATTTTAACTTGCAAATGATAAACCTTTATTGTATTTAAGCAACTCTACATCTTTAACATTAAAATTAACCGTATTGTCTTGACTATCTTTCATTCTGACCCAACTACCATAATTAAACATACCTTTAACTTGACAAATCTCACCTTCATATTTAACTAAATCTTTTGGTGATAATGGATATTTTTGAGTTCTAACACTTCTACCATAAGTTCTACGATTAGTCTGTAATGAACGATTGTTTCTGCGATTAATATTAACTTCTATTGGATTAGCTCGTTTTTGATTATTACCTCCTGCAATTACAAAAGCGTCATTAAAATGTGTCTTTTCTAAATCCAAATTAATCCTATTCATTTTTGTAATATGACCAAAAGTATAATCACACTCTAATTTGTTAACTATTTTCCATCTAACTATATTCATAAAAGCTGTAGTTTTTAAAGTTTTTTTAGCTTGTTGTTGAACTTTAGGGTATCCAAACTCTTGAGCTGTTTGACTTCCTTTCTTTTGGTTACACTTCTGACAACTAATAGTTAA
>JAWOEZ010000042.1:0-5473 GCA_046482435.1 Halanaerobiales bacterium | reverse complement strand
TATCGGTTCGTCACCCGCAGCTCGCCGGTCGACAGGTCCTCCGGCTCGACGTGGACCGGCTCGATCAGCTTCTTGTACTCGAGCAGGCCGGGTGAAGGCGTCCGGTCGGGGAAGACCAGGCCGTTGTATAATAGCTGCTTTAGCAAAAGCTGGATTTGTATTAGACTTGGATGAATATACTAAAATGGCAGAAAAAACTGCTCTATATATATATGAAAAAATGAGGACAAAAGATAATAAATTGGCTCACAGTTTTTGTAATGGAAAAATCACAGAGGTTAATAATTTAGATGATTATAGTTACTATTTATGGGGGTTAATTGAACTATATCAGGCTACTTTTAATAAAAAATATCTATCATGGGCTGTTAATATAACTGATGAAATGATAAAATATTTTTGGGATGATGTTGAAGGTGGTTTTTATTTTACTTCAAAAGAAAACAATGATTTATTTTTAAGACAAAAAGAAGGAAGTGATAGTGCTATTCCATCTTCAAATTCGATTGCAGCCTATAATTTATTGAGATTATCTCATATTACAGATAATTTATCCTATAAAGAAAAGGCTGAAAAGACTATTAATGCTTTCTCTGATAAAATATCAAAAACACCTGTTAATTATATCTTCTTACTATTATCATATTATAGGATAGAGAATCCCTTTACAGAGATAAAGATAATTGGAGATAAGAATCATGATTTAAGTAAAAAATTAATTGATGAAATTAGAGACAAATATTTTCCTGGGATTATTTTAAGCTATGAAGAAAAAGATGAAGAAACTAAAATATCTATCTGTGAAGATTTTGTTTGTAAACAACCTATTACTGATCTGGAAGAGATAATAAATTATTTTGATTAATAATAGCTGAATTATATAATCAAATACATATAAGATAAATAAGAATATGACACATAATTGTAATACAGCTCTATTAATATTATAATATTGTTAATACATCAAAAGAAAGGATAAAATATGTTGTCAGAAGAAAATATGATTAGTATTGATGACTTTATTAAAGAAAATAAACAAAAAGTTTTAAAGATAATTTTCTTGAACCGATAAAATATAAATAAGACCTTGGCTTCGAACTTTTGGAAAAGGAGAAGAGGAAGCCCAGGATAAATATGAAGAATTAGTTGAAAAATTTGATGGTGTTGAAAAAATATTAATGGAAGAAGAGGAGCATGAACAGAAATTATTGAATATGTTAGAAGAAGAAAGATTAAATTATGTTGGTTCAGTTGTATTGGGCTTAAATGATGAGCTAGTAGAATTAACATACTCTTTAGCAGTTTAGAGTTTTGCTCTTAGAAACACACGCTTAATAGCTCTTACAGGGCTAATTATGGGAATTGCTGCTTCCTTGTCGATGGAGTCTTCAGAATATCTGTCTAAAAAAGCTAATGATAATGATGTAGATCCTTTTAAATCTTGTACATATACAAAAGGTGCATATATTATCACCGTAATATTACTAATTTTACCATATTTCATATTAGAATCAGATATGTACGCTTTATATTTTACAATACTAATTGCTTTCATTATTATATTAGTATTTAATTTTTATGTTTCAGTGGCTAAAGATCTAAATTTTAAAGCAAGATTTCTAGAAATGGCTGGTATTAGTTGGTGTATAACTGTCTTATCATTTCTAATTGGTATCTTAGTAAGAATCGTTTTGGAATAGAGGTCTAAACAGGAGGAAATTAAATGAGCGGAGTAAAAAAGAGTGTTATCTTATTAATCGTAGTCATTATTTTAGCAGTAAGTACTGCCTATTTTGTAACCCAGGTTGATTACAGGAAAAAAGAAGATGAACTTGTAGTTGATCCTTCCTATTCTGATCAAAAAATACTATATACTACTTTAAATCAAGGATATAAAACAATAGGTACAATTAATGCGGATGGCAGTAATAAAGTATTAATTACTGATAATCACTATAATGATATACAGCCTGATTGGTCACCAGATAATTCACAAATAGTATTTGTTTCTAATAGGGACGGTCATAAAGAGCTGTACATAATGGAACGTGACGGTAGTGATGTAAGAAAACTAACTAATATGAAATCAACAATTGACTATCCGGCCTGGTCTCCCGATGGTCAAAAGATTGCTTTTAGTGCCTGGAGGAATGAAAATAAAGATATTTATACAATCGATGTTGATGGAGACAATTTAAGTAAGCTTACCGAAGCAGAGGGGGAAACGCATAACGAATATCCTTGTTGGTCTCCAGATGGAGAGCAAATAGTTTTTAGATCTGATAAAGGTTTAAACGCAGATGTTTATATTATGGACAGAGATGGTAGTAATGAAAAAAGATTGATTGAAAAATCATTTTTTGATGGTGGATATGCTGATTTTGCCCCTGATGGGGAAAAATTAGTATTTACTACCTTTACCGAAGGAAGCAAAGAATTATATTTATTTAGGTTTGAAGACAGTGAGTTAATAAGACTTACAGATAATGATATTTATGAAGGATATCCAACCTGGTCACCTGACGGTAAAAAGATTGCATTTATAAGATATGACAACAGGTATTTAAGAGATGATTACTCAGAAATTTATATTATGGATATTGAAAATAAAAAAACCAAAAGAATAACTGATAATAAAAGAATGGAAAATTATCCAAAATGGTCTAATTAGAGTTCATTAATTGTTCTATATTTATCTATTAAAAATTATATTAACTCAATATATCCTATAATCAATAAGACCTCTATTCCATAAAAAATACTATTAATAATAACCTGAACCGAAAGAGGAGATATATCTATGGGAAAAATTAACTTTAGAAACTCTTTTTTAGTAGTTGGCATTTTAATATTTTTTATATTAATTTTTATTCCTAACCCCAGCGGTTTAAGTTTAGAAGGGAAAAGAGCATTAGCAATTTTTGCTTTATGTCTGACCTTATGGGTCACTAACTTCTTACCACTAGCTATTACCAGTATTTTAGGCATTGCTTTAATTCCACTGTTTAACATTATGTCTGCTGCAGATACATTTGCTATCTTCGGGAATAGAGCTGTGTTTTTTATACTCGGTGCTTTAATTATAGCAGCCGCAATCTATAAGACGGGCATAGCTAAAAGAATATCTTATCTGTTTATTTCAAAAATTGACAATTCATTTGAGAATATTATATTAAGTATTATAGCCTCTTCTTATTTACTATCCTTAATAATGCCGGAACATGCAGTTGCTGCAATATTATTTCCAATTGTATTTCAAATAGTTGAATCATTAAAACTAACACCCCTGGAAAGTAACTTTGCCAAAGCGGCTTTTTTAGCACTAGCCTGGGGGGCAGTAGTGGGGGGAATTACAACCTTTTTAGGTGGGGCCAGAAATATCCTGGCAGTAGGATTATTGGAAAACACCTATGGAATAAGTATAAATTTCATTGAATGGGCAAAGTTTTCCATAGTTTATTCCCTGCCCTTAGTAATTATTTCATATTACACCATAATATATTATTTTAAAACTGAAGTTAAAAATATTAAACAAAGATTAAATACAATCGGTAAACAGTACCAGGAATTAGGTCCTATTAGCAGAGATGAAAAACTTCTTTCAATTTTATTTTTAATTATCATAACTTCCTGGATGTTTTTATCAGGTAAGGTCGATATTTCAGTAACCGCTATCCTGGGTGGTGTGCTGATCTTCGTCTTTGATATTATTTCCTGGGAAGATATCGAAAGTTACATAAATTGGGGTATTCTATTGATGTATGGGGGAGCAATTGTAATAGCTACATCATTAACAAGAACTGGTGCAGCAGAATGGTTGTCCCAAACAATCTTTGAATATTTACCTCAATCAACATTTATAATGTTAATTGTAATAATATTAATAACTAAATTTTTAACAGAAGGGGTAAGTAATGTAGCAGCAGTTGCTATCGTCTTACCAATTGCATTCAGTATGGGTAATATATTAAGTTTTAATCCTCTAATAATTACATATATTGTTGCACTGACCGGTGGCCTTGCTTTTATGTTACCGATGGGAGCTCCCCCGATTGCCATTGCTTTCTCTTCTGGATATTTAGAACTAAACGAAGTAATTAAAGTTGGTCTTGTCTTAAACTTGATTTCGATAATATTATTGTATATAATAGCTGTCAGAGTTTGGCCCATCTTCGGATTAAAATTATTTATTTAACTAGAAGGTAGTGATAATAATGACAAATATTATGGTTTTACTTTTTAGCTTTAGCAAAATAGAAGAGGTAATTAAAGAAGCATCAAACTCTATTGAAGACCAAACTTCAGATGTATATCTATGTTTTTATCAAAAAAAGAATGTACCCGATACCCTTTCATCTTTAATGGGAGTTTATCTAGGAGATAGAGTCCAAAAGGATGTTGAAAATACTATCTTAAAGGAATACTTCAGAATGAAAGACGAGATCACTCAAAGATTTAAATTACTAACTTCAGATAAAGATATAACTGTTCATGAACAATTATTTAAAAGTTATTCTACGAAAAGAATCTATGATTATATTGCAGAACAGGATATTGATTATTTAATTGTTAATTACTTCAAAAATGAGTATAATTCTCAGAAAGTCTTCATCGATATTGAAAAAGAATTTTTAAGTAAATTAGATATAGAATACAAATTATTTGAACACCATAATTAAATTAAACGGACATCATTTAAATACTTATAATATATTTTGAGATATGAGGTGATTACACCTTATGATTTATATAATAGCTATCTCTTTAGTCTTTATAGTTTTAGCTTTTTATTTAGTCCTATATACTAAAAGTTCTACAGCAAATAAAATAATATTCAATATAATATTTCTGTTAAGCTTTTCCTTACATGTAACATTTGCTATTTCTCATTACTTTACAGGTGAAGGAGTAAATGATGCAATAATATACCACATAAATTATGGTTTGGCTGGGGCAAGCTTTTTAGAATTTTGGAAAATCATTTTATTAACAATTGCTGCTATTATAACTATATTTTTATTACTACATTACCTCTTTACTAAAGAGAGGGAGTATAAGTTTGGTAAAGGTGTTTTATACCTCTCATTTGTTCTAATTATTTTATCGCTTATAATAAATCCGACAACTTATGATATTTATGAAATATACCGGGACAATAACAGAGAAGTAAGTTTTAACAAATACTATCAAGAGCCTTCGATAGAAAAAATAGGAGAGAATAAAAACCTGGTTTTCGTTTATGCAGAAAGCCTTGAAAGGACCTATTTTAATGATAAACTATTTCCCGGATTAATAGAGGGATTAAAGGAGTTAGAAAATAGGAGTATCTATTTTACAGATATAAGACAAGTAGCAGGTACAAGTTGGACAATAGGTGGAATGGTCTCCAGTCAAATGGGTCTCCCCCTATTTACTCCGATAACCAGCAAAGAGATGCATGAAATGGATGTTTTTCTACCATTAGCTAAAGGAG
>JAWOEZ010000036.1:0-52010 GCA_046482435.1 Halanaerobiales bacterium | reverse complement strand
GCCTCTAGATATAATTATCACATCTATTGGTTTTTATAAAGTTGGGTTAATAAAATTTTCATTAATTTAAACAGATTGAATATATATAAAAAAAAATGAATAAACATGAATATATGTTTGTAATATTATTTTATATGGTGTATCATTAAATAAGGTATAGTAACAATTATCATTTAAGAAAATTTATAATTAACCGGTTAATAGAAAAGATGTTATATCAAGAAAGGGCGAATAAATTGAGAGGATTAACAGTTTAAAATAATTTATTATAAGGTTTGAAGTTAACCCGAGAGATAATCAATTAATTAATATCCAGTCCATGGGTTATATTTATAAATAATTAGCAAGTAAATACTCCTCAAAGGTGAAATTTAACAGCAGTATATCTAAATATTAAGAATATTTGAATTTATAATTCTATATATTTAAATATTCTCTATAAGTTAAAAGTGAGGGTTCTTAGTAGGAGGGGAATTTTTTGAAAAATAATTTGTTAAAAACTGGGATTGTTGGTTTTGATGAAATATTAGAGGGGGGTTTAATTCCTTCGCGATTTTATTTGGTTAGAGGTGGGCCTGGGACAGGTAAAACAACTTTAGGTATTCATTTTTTAGTGGAAGGTTTAAAGAATGATGAGAAGTTACTATTTGTAAGTATGACTGAAGATGTAGAAAAAATAAAACAAAATGGGAAAGAGTTTGGGTTCCCTATGGATGATATAACATTTTTGGATTTAAGCCCTAAATCAGATTTCATTGCTAATAATAAGGACTACGATCTTTTTACCAGTTCTGAAATGGAACAAGAACCAATAATTGAAAAATTAACCAATACGATAGAAAATATTAATCCAGATCGGATATTTTTTGATGGATTTACTCAATTGAAATATCTTTCATCAGATGAATTTAAATTTAGAAAACAAATTTTATCCTTTGTTCAGTTCGTAAAAGAATATAACTCTACAATTTTATTAACTTCCGAAGTAGGCACTACTAATAATGATGATGGTAATTTACAATTTATGGTAGATGGCATAATACATCTAACCTATAAAAATGAGGAACATGATCTAGAAATAACTAAATATAGAGGTTCGAGCTTTAATAAAGGGAGACACACGATGAAGTTTAAGGATAATGGTATAGAAGTTTATCCTCAATTGAAAGTTTCAAATTATGACAAAACTCCCGGTTCTGATATAATTTCATCTGGGATTACTGAAATAGATAAAATGCTTTCAGGAGGTATAGAAGAAGGAACGACTACAATAATAACTGGTCAAAGTGGGGTTGGAAAAACAACCTTAGGGACTCAATTTATTAAAAATAGTGCTAAACAAGGGAAAAAGTCAGTAATATATACTTTTGAAGAAAGCCATAAGACTTTAATGGATAGAAGTAAGGCTATTAATATACCTTTAGATAAAATGGTTGAGAACAATAAGCTTTTAGTAAAAAAAGTTAGTCCGTTAGAATATACCCCCGATGAATTTTCCTATATACTCAGGTCTGATATAGAACAACAGGGTACATCCATAGTATTATTAGATTCTATCTCCAGCTATTTTCTGTCTTTTAATACTGTTCATGACACAGTTTCTATGGTACGAGGACTTCATGCTTTATGTGATTATTTGAAATCACAAGGAGTTACTTTATTTATGACAAATGAGATTAAAAATATTACAGGGGAGTTTAGGGTTACCTCTACAGACACTAGTTATTTAGCAGATAATATATTATTTTTGCGTTATTTAGAGATGAATGGTAAGTTAGAAAAAGCCATCGGAGTTTTAAAAAAGAGGATGAGTGATTTCGAAAACTCAATGCGAAGATTTAGAATAACACCAGACGGAATAAGGGTAGGAAAGTCGCTAGTTAATATGAGGGGTATTTTAACTGGTAATCCTGAACTTATAGATGATGGGTCTGGGAAAAATAATGGATACTAATAATTTAGGTAATCAGCTTAATTTAATTGATAAAAGTAAAGTTAAACTTTTAATATCTCATCAAGAAAATCGTAAAATTTTAAAAAAATATTTAACTGAAAAATATAAAGTGCTAACTAATTCGCATGAATTTGAAAAAGCCGATATATTAATAGCCGATGAACCAGGGTTTGCGGACAACAAAGACCGGATTATGAGTATCAAGCAATCCAATACTTCACTATATTTACCCCTTATTTTAATCACCCGGGTCTCACATAAAAAAATACCAGAGAAATATATGAAAATAATAGATGAGATAGTCCAAACTCCTATCCAACAGAAAATTTTAAATTCACGAATCCGGAATCTGTTGAATGTTAGAAAATTATTTTTATCAACCCAAATATATCAGGATTTAACCGAAAAAAACCCAGTGGGAATTTGCATTTTATTTGATAATAAAAAAATAAAGTACGTCAATCAAGCTTTTTTAAATATTATAGACGAAAAAAAAGAAAATACCTTAGAAAAAGAAATAACTGATTTCATAAAAAATAATAAGTTTATTAATAATTTATCAAAAGATGAAAATATGGATAAAGATAAATTAACTATTAAGTTAAATCTTAATAATCAGGAAAAGTGGGTAGACATACGCTGTTCAAATATAGTATATCAGAACATCAATTTAAAACTACTAATTTTGGTTGATGTAACAAAACAAAAACAATACGAGAAAGAAATTAAATACTTAAGATTTCATGATCAACTCACGGGTTTATATAATCGCGACTATTTTATGGAAGAAATAAAGAGATTAGATACTAAACGTCAGCTCCCCTTAACCATTATAATGGGAGATATTAACAGTTTAAAATTAGTAAATGATGTTTTTGGTCATGATCGAGGGGATGTACTTATTAAGAATACAGCTGAAATTTTGGAAAATAATATAAGAGATGAAGATATATTAGCCCGAATCGGGGGAGATGAATTTGCAATATTGCTTCCGAAAACGAAGATAAAAACTAGTAAAGTAATATGCCAAAGAATTAGTCAAAGTTGTTCTAATTTTGTTGGTGAAGGTATAATAAGCATTGCTCTTGGTGTCGCAACTAAAAATAATATCGGACAAGATATCGCTGATGTTTTTAAAGCTGCCGATGATAATATGTATCAAAATAAAATTCCTGAAAGCAAAAAAGCTAAACAGGAAATAATATCCAGTATTAATAAGAAACTGAGAAAAAAAAGTGATGAAAGCAAAGATCACATTAAAAAGTTAAAAAAATTTGTGTTGAAATTTGCGGACCGACTTAATTTAAATGATGATCAGAAAGAAAAGTTAAAACTACTAGCAGAGTCTCATGATATAGGTAAAATAAGTGTGAAAGAAGAGATTTCGAAAAACAATAGCGATTTAACAGATAAGGAACGTGCTAAATTAAAAAGCCATACCGAATACGGATATCGGATTTCCCATTCTATACCTGATTTAACTAATATTGCGGAGGAGATTCTTGCTCATCATGAAAGATGGGATGGCAAAGGTTATCCCCGCGGTTACAAAGGTGAAGGGATACCTTTTTTGGCAAGGGTATTTACTATCGTTGATAATTATGATCTGCTAGTAAATGGCAGAGGGTCTAGAAACGAAAAAAGTAAAAAGGAAGCATTAAAAGAAATAAAAAAGAGGGCTGGAGGCCAGTTTGATCCTGTTTTAGTTAATGAATTTATTAAATTAATGGAAACCAAAATTAAAAAGTAAACTACTCGGCATTGAAATACCGAGCTTGATGGTCGCCTGCTTTTATGGGAGTTAACCATAATATCAAACAAAGTACCCAATCGTTTTGTCCAAAGCCACTACTCCTATTCAGTATAATACTGGAGTTGGAGATACTTTTGTTTACTCTAGATAGAAGTGTAAGTCTTTCTTATAAATGCTTACTAGAAGATTTAGCGTCTTCTATCTACAACGAGTATCTTGAATATTTTAGAAAAACAAAATTTAGTGTTTGTAATCCCCAATGTTCACTTTTAATTACTATCTACAGTATAATAAATCAGGGAGCAAATACTAGTTATTTAAATTAATATTTGCTAATCTTTATATCTCCGATTTGAAAAAGGGAGGGTTACGGATTATTTCCTAAAGTTAAGAAAGAGAAAACTGGATAAGTATTTTGAACTCTTGGTAGAATATAAAAGTTTTAAACAATAAGAAAATGAAAAATAAAAAATAAAATTAAGGAAGGAAAATCATATTGAAATATAACGAATTATTCTCAATATTAAATAATTTATTTGGTGGAGTATATTATGTTAATAAAAAGAGAAAAATAGAGTATTGGAATAAAGAAGCAGAACAAATTACAGGTTTTAAGAAAGAAGAAGTGGTAGGGAAATATTGTTATGATAATATATTAAAACATATAGATGGAGAAGGTAATAATTTATGTAAAGAGGGCTGTCCATTACATGCAACTATGAATGACGGTAAAAAGCGGGAAGCAGAAGTATATTTACACCATAAAAATGGACATAGAGTTCCTGTCTTAATTAGATCAGTCCCTATTAAAGATAAAAGCAAAGCAATAACAGGAGCAGTAGAGTTGTTTTTAGAAAACCATACTAGAGTATCTTTAGAACAAAAATTAAATGAATTACAGGAAGAAAATTTCACAGATGAACTAACTAATATAAGTAATCGTAAACATTTAGAAAAAATTCTAGGTGAGTTGATTGAAGGTGAGAATTTTGAAAATAAAAATATAGCTTTTTGCTTTTTAGATATAGATGATTTTAAGGATATTAATGATAATTATGGACATCTGATGGGAGATAAAGTTCTTACTATGGTAGCAAACACACTTGATAAGAATCTCCGGCCTTCTGATAAGGTCTTTAGATGGGGTGGAGATGAGTTTTCATTAATATTATTTGATATCGAAAATAAAAAAAGTTTGTTGGAGTTATTAAAGAGATTGAAAATACTGGTAAACAATTCATATTTGCACTATGAGAATGAAAAGATAAGTGTAACTATGTCGTTTGGAGCAACAATTATCAAGGATCATGATGGTATAAAAACTTTAACAGATAGAGCTGATTCCTATTTGTATGAAAGCAAAAAGAAAGGTAAAAATCTAATAAATATTTCATAAAATAAAGAGCATGAATATAGGTCATAATAAAGAGAAAAGTTACTTTTTAAAAAATAAAAAAACACAGAGTTGCTATAATTAACAAATTATATTTAGCAAAAAAATGACAATATCTCTGGTAAAAAAGCCTTAAAACAGGTAACTAGAATTAAAATAAGGTAGTAGAGAATCCGAAAGTAGGGTTGTCATTTTAAGATAAAGTTTATATTTAATGCAAAGTTGGATTGGAGGGTCTTATGATACTAAAGGAAAAAAAAGTTGATTTAAAGAACTTGTTTAATAAGACAAATATTATATTTAGTTTGGGATTTATCATCTTGATACTTATAAATTTTTATAATTTTTTATTATTTCATGTATTTGTTGAAATATTCAGTGTTACAGTATCTTTTATAATATTTGTGATAGCAATTTATTCTCAAGAAAAAACCAGAAATTATTTTCTTATAATTATAGGAGTAGCATATGGATTTGTGGGGGGTTTTGACCTAATACATACTCTAGCATATAAAGGAATGGGTGTTTTTAAGAATTCGGGTAGTAATTTACCCACACAATTATGGATCATGGCTAGATATTTAGAAAGTTTTTCTTTTCTTTTAGCCTTATGGTTTATGAACTCTTCTAAAAAATACAGTTTAAATAAAATTATCTACTTCTATGTATCCGTTTCTATAGCACTTTTTGCTAGTCTATATTTCGATATATTCCCCACTGCTTTTGTGGAAGGGGAAGGACTTACCCAATTTAAGATTTTTAGTGAATATATTATTTCGGGCTTGCTAATCCTGGGCTTATATTTACTATATTCAAATAAAAAACAATTTTCAGCTTATGTATATAATTTGATATTTGTTTCTATAGGTATGACAATTATGTCTGAGATATTTTTTACTTTTTATGTAGATGTATATGGGATATCAAATATCATAGGTCACATCTTCAAATTGATTTCTGTAATGCTAATTTTTAAAGCAATCATAGAAACCAGCTTCAAAAGACCGTATGATCTGTTATTTCAGAAGTTAAAAAACCAAAAAGATGAACTATTGGAGCAGAAAGAATTAATTGAAAACATTTATAATAATATAGAACAGGGATTATGTTTGCATGAAATTATTTATAATAATGATAATGAGCCAATTGATTATAAGATTTTGGATGTTAACAAGGCTTATGAAGAATTATTAGATATCTCAAAAGAAAAAGCTGTGGGTTCTTTAGGTTCTGAACTTTATTATCAGGAAGAGCTTCCATTTCTTGATATATATAATAAGAATATGGGAAACGGGAATGCTTATATGTTCGAAGAATATTATGGGCCTATAGATAAACATTTAAGTATTACAGTGACTTCACCCCAAGAGGGCCAATTTATAACCCTCTTTAATGATATCACAGAGATGAAAGCCAAAGAAGAAGAATTGGAAAATAAATATAAAGAAGTTAAAAAATTGAGTCAGGAACTAGAAAGTATAATTTATTTGACTAACCGATTAAGTATAATTTCAAAACATAAGTTCGATCAATTTTTAAAAGATGTACTTGATATTTCCCTGAGATTAATAGATATTGCTGATTATGGATCTATTTCTATATATAAGAATAATCGTTGGCAAGTAATTAGTAAAAAGGGTTTTAGTAATGATGTAATTGATCTATTAAACAGAAAAAGAGATTTAATATTTGAGAATCCAAATAACATTTTTAAATTAGATTTAATAAGAGTTAATAACAAAAACATAAATAAATATATTAAATTAAAAGAAATCTCCGACGAACTTAAAGAATATTTAAATAAGGCCTCTGAAAGGATTTCTGAATCGATATATTTTGATTTGAATGTTAACGATGATAAAAAGATTAGGGTATCACTTGATATATCAGCTGATAGCAGAGAAACATTTGATGATAATGATTTAAAAGTTATAAAGGCATTTAGAAATTTAATTAATGTTTTTATAAAACAAAACCTATCTTTGGAGTCAGATGAAAGCGATGTATTTACAGATCAATAATTTTTTGGATTATAATTAAGTATTTTGGGCACTGGTAATTGATATTATAGTTAGTTTCAAATTAAAGGAGGTAGATAATATTACTTTAATTAATGAAAAGTTTGCGGAACTAAAGAGCAAAAAGGAGATTACTTTAAAAACAATCGAAAAAGAGACAGGAATAAATGCAGATTATCTGTTTAAAATTGAGAATGGTAATATAAAAAACCCTCCGATCTTTCTTATGGTAAAAATCGCAAATTGTTTTGGAGTATCCTTACTACATTTCGTAGACGAAGATATTAATTGGTATGATAATTTATCCCCGCAGTTTAAAAGTTTTATTAACGAAGATAATATCGAATATCTTTCAATAGTAGCTAGGGCTCAAAAAGAAGGGGTTAAACCCGAAGATCTAAATGCTATGGTTGATTTTTTAAATAAAGTTAAATGAAAAATACTTTGGATAAAGTAATTTAAATATGCAATTAAAAGGAGGGGGTACCATGAGCACAAAGCAATTAAAAAATCAATTTTTGAAGCTTAATTCTGGTGCTCACATAATATATATTTATAGGGAAAAAGAAGAATGGTTAAAAGTTGTTTCAGACTTCATTTTAAGTTCGATAGAAAATGATGAAAAGTGTATATATGTTAGTGGTCAATATTCGGATCTAGAGATTAAAGAGAAATTACAAAAAAATACTGATAGGTTGGATGAATTAATTGAGAAAGAACAGTTATTATTTTTAGAAAAGGAGCAACTTTATGAAAATGAGTTCAATGGAGAACAGATAATAAATAATTTTATAAAGGAAGCTAAAAAAGCAGTAAAAAATGGTTATAAAGGTCTCAGTGTTACGGGAGAGATTAGTTGGGTTCTTGAACAAAAGAATAGCAAGCAGAAAATTACTAATTATGGAAAAAATATTAATAAAGAACTATTTGATAATTATCCAGTAAAAACACTTTGTAGATACAAGTTAGGAAATTTTGATGTAAAGTTAATAACAACTGTAATAGAATTACATCCTTATATAGTATGGGATGCCAAATTATATGAAAATCCATATTATATCTCCCCAAACTCCTTTACTAATATTAATTTATATAAAACAGAAGTAGAAGAGTGGTTGAATAATATAAAAACTTATAAAAGAGAAAAAGTTCACTTCAGAACAGAGATAGCGGAAGAAAAAGACAAGTTCAAATTTCTTTTTAATCAAATAGATGATGCTTTATTTGTTCATGGTGTAACCCAAAACGGTTTTACTAATTTTGAAATGGTCAATGAAAAAGCCTGTAATATTTTGGGTTATTCTAAGGAAGAACTATTATCAATGGGTCCTACACAAGTAGTTAGCCAAAAATATGAGGAAGAATTTTACAAAAAAATGAGTAAAAAATTAATGAAAAATAAACATGTAAAGTTTGAGACCGAACACGTGACAAAATCAGGAGAAGTCTTTCCAGTCGAAAACAAGTCAACCCTTTTTGAATATAATAAAAGAAAACTGATCTTAACAATTTCAAGAGATGTTTCAGAAAAAGCGAAAAAGGAGAAAGAACTAAAAAATAAATATAAAGAAATTACAGAGAAAAATAAAAGGCTAGATACAGCAAACAAAAGATTGAAAAATCTAATTGAAGTCATATCAGTACTATCTGAGTACAGTCTAAAAGACGAAAAGATATTTCTTAAAAAACTATTCCAAAAAGTTTTTGAAATAATTCCTGAAGCAGAATTGGGAAGTGCATATAAGTTTGTTGATAAAAGAATTGATTTTATTGAAGCAAAAGGCCATGACTTGAAAGTTTTGAACAACTTAGGTATAAGTATAAATGATTTTAAAAAGGTAAATGGTTGTCAAATATATAAGGACATAAATCAAGATATATTAGAAAAATATGAAGTGGAAGGACAAAAAAATATCGAACAATCTGTTATCCCAGTCAAAGAAACTATGAAATTTAATATAACTTCAGAAGATAAAATTATAGGGGGAGTAAGCTTAGATATTTCTTATAATTCAGATAAAACTTTCTCACAAGGTTCGATTGAAATTTTCAATGCTTTTTATAATATAGCCCAATCATTTTATAAAATTCAGGATTATAATATATTAAAAGGTAAATTCACAAAAGAACTAGCATTGTCGATGATACATATCCTAGAAGTTCATGATGAATATACGATTGGACATTCGGAAAATGTAGCAATACTATCAAGTGATTTTGCTGAATATCTTAACTTAGAAAAAGAAAAGATAACTCGAATATATTGGGCGGGCCTTGTACATGATATAGGTAAGATCTTAATACCTTCCAAAATATTGAATAAAAAAGGAAAGTTAAGCAAAAAAGAATATGAAATTGTTAAAAAACATCCGAGATTGGCGTTTGAAACATTAAAAAGGTCCATACAACTTTCAGATATTGCAGAGTTTATACTTTATCATCATGAAAACTGGGATGGTAGTGGTTATCCTACTGGTTTGAGCGGTGAAGATATTCCTTTACCTTCTCAAATAATTTCTATAGCTGATAGTTGGGATGCAATGAGATCTAATCGCTCCTATCGAGATGCTTTAAGTTATGATGAAGCTGTTGCGGAATTAAGAAGAGGGGAAAATACCCAACATAAGAAAGATATAGTAAATAAATTTATTGCTATGTTAAACTCGAAAACTGATACATTATTTTCTCATGAATAATTAAAAGGAGGTACTTTATATTGAGAAAACCAGAAAGATTATCAAGCGGGATAGAGGGACTAGATAAAATACTTAACGGCGGTTATCTTAAAAAAAGATCCTATTTATTGAAAGGTGGTCCGGGGACTGGTAAAACAACTATAGGTTTGCATTTTTTAGAAGAAGGTATAAATAATAATGACAAATGTATGTTCATTAATTTTGAAACAACCAAAGATGAATTAATAAAAGATGCGAAGGCTTTTAATTTTAAAATTGAGCAAGTACACGTTTTAGACTTAACTCCTACTGGGGAATATATAAAAGAAGATGAATATGATATCTTTAGTGCAGAAGAAGTTGAACAGGCTCCAATTATTGATAGGATAATTAATAATGTCAAAAAGATAAGACCAGACCGGTTGGTATTTGATAGTTTATCAAATCTATATTACTTATATGAAAATAAATATAAATTAAGAAAGAATATTATCTCCTTAATTCAATATTTAGCAGAACATGAGACTACTTCTATTTTTATAACCGAGGATAGTGGAGAAATGGATAATATATTACAGTTTATTGCCTCTGGTGTAATTAACCTTGAATATGACGGATATGAAAGAAAATTAAATATAATAAAATATAGAGGTTCCAGTCATCTTAAAGATTACCACTCCTTAACCATAACTGAAGATGGTATAAATATTTTATCCAATATTTTTTATAAAAAAGAAACCAAAGATATAAAAAGTGAAATCATATCTTCAGGAATAAATGAAATAGATAAATTATTAAAAGGTGGGCTAGAATCAAGTACAAATACAATCATAATGGGTCCCACCGGAGTGGGCAAAACGACATTTAGTATTAGTTTTATCCGGAATGCAATTAAAAACAACAAAAAGGCTTTAGTTTATCTTTTTGAGGAATCGGAAGATTTATTAAGAAAGCGCTGCGAAGAAATTGGGATGTCCTTAGAAGATAATATGGAAAATAATAATTTAAAAATAACTACGGTTAACAGTTTAGAATATAATCCAATCGAATTTTCAAATTTAGTCCGATCGGATGTAGATAAAAATGATATTGATATCTTATTACTGGACAGTATTACAGGATATTATCTATCATTTGTCAATAAATATTATACTAAATATGATTTATTAAAACACCTGCATAATCTCAGTAATTTTCTTACAAATCAAGGGATTACAGTATTAATGACCAATGAAATGGAAAGTATCACTGGAGAGTTTAAAACCAGCGATTTGGGAATAAGTTATTTAGCCGATAATATTGTTTTCCTAAGATATCTGGAAATGAATGGTCAGCTAAATAAAGCAATAGGGGTATTGAAAAAAAGACTTAGTGATTTTGAAAAGACTATCAGAGAATTTGAAATTACTGGAGAAGGTATAGTGGTTGGTAAACCCCTCACAAATGTTAGAGGTATTTTAAAAAATGATTTGGAATTTTTAGATATATAAAGAGGAATATAGGTGATATAAATGGCTAAATATAAAAAAGATATTTTTTACAATAAAAACAGCAAAATAGAAAACTCCAAAATATTATTGCTACTAAAAAATCAGAAGAACACAGATCTTTTATCAAGATTTCTTGATGCTAATTATGTAACCTATAAAAATTTTAATGAAAAAATTAACTATGATTTAATATTAATTGACAGCTATAATTACCAGACTAATTTTAAAGATATAGAAGACTGTAAAAAAAACCAGCATCCAATATTTTTACCGGTTATTTTATTGTATAAAAATGATGATATTATAGATTATACCAGTAAAAATGTTAATATTGCAGATGAATATATATTAACTCCTGTAAAAAAAGATGTATTGAAGCACAGGATAAAAAGATTATTAAAAACAAGACTTCTAACCAAAGAATCTTATTATTTAGAAGATAAAGTTGATAAAATATTTAATAATATTAATGATCTAGTTTTAATTTGTAAAGTAGATTTACAAAAAGAAATATTTCATAATTTTAGTGAGGTTAATAAAATAGTTATCGACGAGTTGGGTTATGATCAAACTGATATATTAAAAATGTCTCTTAATGATTTAATTACTCATGGAGATAAAAGTCCTTTTTATAAATATTATTTTAATAAGTTAAAAAAAGAGAGGGAAGTAATATTAAAAACAGAATTGCTTAAAGATGATGGAGATTTATTGCCAGTTCAATTAAATTCCAAGCTAATAATATTAAATGGAGAACAGAATGTTTTGACAGTTATAAGAGTTAAAAAATAAAAAGTAGAAGGAGTAAAAATTAAAGAACATCCTGCCACCGGGTATCGTATTTGCTCCAAATTAAAGGAGTTCTCTCATATAGCCCAAGAAATATTAATTCACCACGAACAATGGGATAATGGAGGATACGCCAAAGGTCTTAAAGGGGAAAAATTCCTTTATTAGCCCGTATTATAAATATAGTGGATGCTTATGATTTAATAATCCATAAAAGGGTTTATAATAAAAGAAAGACGAACTAAGAAGCACTCAGAGAATTAAAAAGTTGTTCGGGTAGTCAATTTGATCCTAACTTACTAAAAAAATTATTCAACTTTTAAGTGTAGAATCTCTTAGTGAACCCTTCCACCTAAATCAAACTAAAGATTTAGATGGATTTTTCTTTAGGCCTTTAAGATAAAAATGTAAAAAAATAGCTATATAAATAGAAAAATATTCCAAAAGATGTTATAATATACTACAGATAAATAAAAAATTCAATAGGAGTGGTCAAATGAAAGCTACAGGAATTGTCAGAAAAATTGATAACCTGGGAAGAATTGTTATCCCAAAAGAGTTAAGGAAAACGTTGGATTTAGACCCTAAGGAGTCATTAGAAATATATGTTGAAAGAGATAATATTATATTTTCAAAGTATGAAAACGGCTGTATTTTTTGCGATGAAATGAACAATACTTTTGAATATGAAGGGAAGATTATCTGTAAAAGCTGTTTAGAGGATATGGAAGAAAATATAGGTAAATAAAAACTTATTTTAACTGCTCATTAAGACAATTACAGTTTGTTTTAAGTGAGCAGTTTTTAATCTAAACAGGTATTTTTCACAATCATGAATTGACCTGTAAATTAAATAAAATTACTGGTATAATGATTTTTAAGAGAGCAAAGGCATTTTGGAGTTGTTATCTAAATGACTAAAGAAAAAGATAATAAATTTAATTGGCAAATACTTTTAATTATAATGTTTGCCGGAATTGCAGTTGGAATTTACAGAAACGGAATTATGACTTTATTTCCTTTCCTACAGGAAGAGTATTCTTTATCGAGAGCCCAGGTGGGACTCTATTCTACATTTTTATATATAAGCTCGACTGGTGTAGCTATCTTTACAGGCCGAATTGCAGATTATTGGGGTGTGAAAAGGAGTATGATTGGTGGTTTGTTATTGATGGGATTATTTATCTCCCTTCATTCTCTAGCACCTTCTTTTACGTTTATCCTTGCTTTTGCAACATTAACTGGTTTTGGTTTTAGTATTATAGTGCCAACTAGTAGTAAAGGGATTGCCGAGTGGTATCCTGCTGATAAACAATCAACTGTAATGGGACTTATGACCCTGGGATTTCCAATAGGTGGTGTAATAGGTGCACTTATTCTTCCGTGGATAGGTAAGAACTTCGGTTGGAGAACTGATATTATCTTAATAGGAGTTTTATTCCTTTCAGCTGCTGTTTTATTTAAATATTTCTATAAAGATAAACCCAGTAAAGTTAAAAAGCAAAAAGAAAATAACAAAAGGAAGAATTCTCTTTTTAAAGATGTTTCTATATTTTTAAAAAATAAGTATATTTTAACCCTCTGTGTTCTGGGTATAATGTTTGGCTTGGCTTCTGGTATTGTTGCCACCCATTTTACCCTTTTTCTATATATGGATTATGGATATACGGAAGTAACAGCGGGTATAGGATTTATGATCCTTCAGTTAGGCAGTATGGCTGCCAGGCCGTTTTGGGGATTTGTGAACGATAGAGTTTTTAATAATCAAAAAAGGTACGGATTTTTAATTATGGGTATCATAATAAGTTTAATTTCGATCATTTTTGCTATGATGAGTAATTACAGCCCCTCTTTACCTATTATTTTGTTCTTTGCTTTTTTACTGGGAGCTTCCGGGCGGGGTTGGCAGGGGCTTTATTTTTCAGCTGTATCTGAAGAAGTAGGAGAAGAGGATACAGGACTGGGAGTAGGCTTATCCCTAGTATTTGTCCGGCTGGGAATATTAGTTGGACCACCAGTATTTGGTTATTTTGCCGATCAGGCTGAATCATATTCATATAGTTGGCTCTTACTGGGAATATTAGTGATAACTGTGATCATAATCAGTTATTACTTTTTAACGAAATTCCATTCCTTAAAAGAAATCAAGCAAAGTTAGTAGAATTTAAAAACTATCTTTGGTCTATAACAAACTTGGATTGTTTTTTAAAAAGTCTTAAACACTACAGTGATTTTAAATTATAGTTACTTATTATCAGTAAATTATAAGGAAATAAATATTGGAATCGGCTATTATAGATTCTTCTCAAATACCCGGTGTTTTCCTTGACAGTATAATACCATGATGCTATAATATTTATTGTCGTGAGGACATAAAGTATAAAATTGCCGGGGTGGCGGAATTGGCAGACGCATCGGACTTAAAATCCGGTGGGAATTATTTTCCCGTATCGGTTCGAGCCCGATCCTCGGCACCATTTTAGCAAGTGGGTATAGCTCAGTTGGTCAGAGTGCTACGTTGACATCGTAGAGGCCAGTGGTTCGAATCCACTTACCCACACCATTAATTATTCCAGTAAATACTCCCGGGGTTACTGTACCGGGGATTTTTTATTTTAAAGGAGAAAAAAGATGAATTACTATTATTTCTTAATACCAATAATCGGGGCTGTTATCGGTTATTTCACTAACTTTATAGCCGTGAAAATGTTATTTAGACCTTTAGAACCGATCAATATTCCCATCTTTAATATTAAAATTCAGGGGTTATTACCCTCCCGCCGGGATGAACTAGCCGAAAGTATAGCGGAGTCAATCGAAAGCAATCTGCTTTCAATTGATAACATCATGGATGAGTTTGATGATCAAATGATTAAAGAAGAACTTAATTATATAGTCGAAGATACTATTGATAAGAAGATAAAAAAGAACTTTAAATACGTAATGCCCCGCTTATTAAAGGATTTAAGCCGGGAGATACTCGTAGAAGCGATTAAAAGAGAAGTTGATAATAACTTTGAAGATTGGATGATGATCTTAACTGAAAAAGTAAAAAAAGAAATAGATATAAAAGAAATGGTAGAAGAGAAGATAAAGTCATTTTCATTAATTACTTTAGAAGAACTAGTCTTAGAAATAGCAGACCGAGAATTAAAGCATATCGAGTATCTGGGAGGAATTATCGGATTTATTATAGGGTTGGGACAGCTTCTAATAATATATTTTCTTTGATTAAAATAAGGTTTAGGACAGCAAAAAATTTTTGAAAGTTTGTATATAGATATGAAGCTTGAAAACAATAGCAGATAATTAATGGGGGAAGCAGATGAAAATTAAAACCATCTTATTCTTAATTTTATTTATTTTAATATTTTCTTTTGTAAGTAATAATTATTTAACAGAACCAGATGACTTTCCTGCAATTATTTTTGTCTATGATGATGGACATCGGGAAGATATTGAAAAAGCCCTGCCCATTCATCAAAAGTACGATGTACCAGCAGTTTCAGCAGTTAATCCTTCCACAATAGGGAATAGTAAAAACCTTACTAAAAATGACCTTTTAAGGCTTGAAAGCAGTGGTTGGGAAATTGCCAGCCATGGAAAAAAGCACGCGGCTTTAATATATAACAGTATAAAGGAAGATATCGAAAGAGGAGATCAAAAAATAAAGTTAAATAATTCCAATTTAATCGAAAAAAATTATAGCTATTATTTATATAATACAGATAAACATTATGGTGAAAGAATAAAATTTAGTAATAAAGTTACTGAAAATGGTAGTAATTACTATAATATTTCAGAGGAAATTAAAAACCCATATCCGAAAGAAAATGGTTACATTATGTTAACAGAGAACTCTATGAAGAAAGAAATAATTGATTCTAAAATAGAGTTGCAGGAAATGGGTTTAACTATAACCACTTTTGTGTATCCCTATAATGGATTTAACGAACCGGCTAAAAATATTGTGAGTGAACATTACGATTTTGCCCGGGGAGGCAGGCGATTAAATCAGGATTTTCCGGAATGTTTTATAAATCAGATCCCACTATCTGTTCATCGATTGAAAGGAGTTTCTTTTGAAAATAATTTTCTTAAAAGAGAGGACTTAGAGCAACTTCTTAGGGAGGCTGCTGGAGAGAAAGCACTTTTAATTTTTTACGCCCATACGGGCAATCAGGACTTCAGTACAACTAGATTGGAGTATATTATAGAAACTGCTCAAAAATTAAATTATAATATAACGACCTTTCAAGAACTTGCCGGAAGATAATCAGAGGTATTGTTATGGGGCTAAAATTGCTATCGATTTAAACTTATATAGATCTGGATCCCAACAATTCTTGACATCATATATATATAATAATATAATTAAGGAAACAAATTAATAATATTAAAAGCTTTGATAAGGAGAGTAAACTGCCCGAAAGTTCACCAGAAAAAGATACCTTGGGCTGGAAGTATCTGGACTTTTAAGTAGTTGAAGACCACCTTTGAGCTGGTAGGAAGAACTTAAAAGTATTTCTATCCGGTTAATGAGACCGTTAACACAGATAAGAGGGTTATAATAACCTAATTAGAGTGGAACCGCGGCTTAATTCGTCTCTAGAACAGATGAATTAGGCCTTTTTTAATTTTAAATAAATTTTCAAAATATATAACAGGAGGTAATTTAATTGAGTAAAATTAATGTAGAGCTTCCGGATGGAAGTGTCTTGGAATACGATGAAGAAAAAACCGTAGCAGAAGTTGCCTATTCGATCGGGAAGGGATTAGGCAGGGATGCAATCGGTGGTATGGTTGATGGCAGAGAAGTTGATGCTGATTATCTAATCGAAGATGATGTTACCTTAAATATCATTACAATTGATTCTGATAAAGCTTTAGATATATACCGTCATACAACCTCTCATATTATGGCTCATGCCGTCCAGAAATTGTATCCAGAAGCTAAGCTGGCGATTGGACCGACTATTGAGGATGGCTTCTATTATGACTTTGATATTGAAAAGGGATTAAGCCCTGAAGACTTAGAGGAAATTGCAGCAGAAATGGAAAAGATTATCAAAGACGATTTAAAAATTATAAGAGAAGAAAGGCCTAAAGAAGAAGCAATTGAGCTGATGAAAGAAAAAGGCGAAATTTACAAAGTGGAGCTTATTGAAGAGATCGAAGATCAAAAGGTCAGTTTCTACAGACAAGGAGATTTTATAGATCTTTGTAGAGGGCCTCATCTTCCTTCCACAGGTTGGGTTAAGGCCTTTAAATTATTAAATACTGCAGGTGCGTACTGGCGCGGAGATGAAAATAATAAGATGCTGCAGAGGATCTATGGTACTGCTTTCAGAAAAGAAAGCAAACTTGCCGAATATTTAGAGCAGTTAGAAGCAGCAAAGAAACGAGATCATAATAAATTGGGAAGAGAACTTGATCTATTTATGACCTCTGATCTTGTCGGTCAGGGTTTACCACTACTTAAACCCAAAGGTGCCAAGGTAGTTCAGCTCCTACAGCGCTTCGTAGAAGATGAAGAAGAAAAAAGAGGTTACCGGATGACCAAAACCCCCTTGATGGCTAAAAAGGACCTTTACGAGGTTTCAGGCCATTGGGAACACTATAAAGACGACATGTTCTTAATTGGCGAAAAGAATGAAGATGAAGAGACGATGGCTTTAAGGCCAATGACCTGCCCCTACCAGTTTACAATGTATAATTCTAAGCTGAGAAGTTACAGAGATCTACCGATCAGGTATTCTGAAACATCTACCTTGTTTAGAAATGAGGCTTCTGGAGAAATGCACGGTTTAATCAGATTAAGGCAGTTTACAATCTCTGAAGGCCACCTGATTGTAACACCTGAACAGTTGGAAGAAGAATTCAAGGGAGTCTTAAATTTAATAGACTATATTATGGATACCCTTGGAATCAGAGCAGATATCTGGTTCAGATTTTCTAAATGGGATCCCCAAAACGAGGGTAAGTATATTGATAACCCTGACGCCTGGGAGGATTCGCAGAAGAAGATGAAGAATATACTCGATAGATTAGATTTAGATTACGTGGAAGTAGAAGATGAAGCAGCCTTTTACGGCCCGAAATTAGATATTCAGTTTAAAAATGTGCACGGAAAAGAAGATACAATTATAACTGTTCAAATTGATTTCGCCCTCCCGGAAAGATTTGATATGACTTATATAGATCAAGATGATCAAAAGAAAAGACCATATATAATTCACAGGACTTCTATTGGCTGTTATGAAAGGACCCTTGCGATGTTAATAGAAAAATATGGTGGTGCTTTTCCAACCTGGCTGGCTCCAGTACAGACTGTCGTATTACCTGTCTCTGATGACCAGGCGGAATATGCATATAATATTAAAGATAAACTGTTTGCAGAAGGGATCCGGGTTGAAGTTGATGACCGGAATGAAAAACTTGGCTACAAGATTAGAGAGGCCCAATTAGAAAAGATTCCTTACATGTTAATCGTGGGTTCTCGTGAGGCGGAAAAAGGCAGCGTTTCAGTTAGGGACAGAGATGAAGGAGACTTGGGTGAATACAGTTATGAGGAATTCAAAAACAGAATACTACAGGAAATAAGGGAAAAAGTGAAATAGGGAGTTGACATAACGTCAACTTCTGTGGTACAATTTAAGTCGACAATGAAGTAGAAACCACTGTTTCTCACCAATAATAGGATTATTGGTTAATAGTTAGGATGTTTTATTGAGGCGATTTATGTCTCCTAACTTTTGTGAATTTTACGGGTGGTTTCTACCACCCGTTTTTATTTTCTTGTCAAAAAAAAAGTGGAGGTGCATAAAATCAGTAATAATAATCTACGCGTTAATGATCAAATTAGAGCTAGTAAAGTTAGGTTAATTGATAATGATGGTGAGCAAATCGGTGTCAAAGGCTTCGAGGACGCCATTATAATGGCTCAAGATCGAGGTTATGACTTAGTGGAAGTAGCTCCCCAGGCTGATCCACCTGTCTGTAAAATCATGGATTATGGTAAATATAAGTATGAACAGGCTAAAAAGAGACAGAAGCAGAAGAAAAATCAAAATGTCATGAAGGTTAAAGAAGTCCAGATGGGTGTAAAAATCCAGGACCATGACTTTAATGTTAAGCTGAAGCAGGCCCGTAGATTTTTAAACGATAAAAACAAGGTTAAAGTTAGGATTCGCTTTAGGGGTAGAGAAATGGTTCATAAAGATATCGGTTATGAACTTATGGACAGACTTAAAGAACAAACCGAGGATATCGGTAAAGTTGAGAGCGGCCCTAAAATGGAAGGCCACCACATGCTTATGTTCTTAACCCCGAAAAGTGAAAAATAAGGAGGAATTAAACGATGCCTAAACTTAAAACTCATAAGGGAATTAAAAAGAGAGTTAAGGTTACTAAGAGCGGTAAAATTAAAAGAAGAAAGGCTTTTAAAAGCCATATTTTAACTAAAAAGTCAAGTAAGAGAAAAAGACAATTGAGAAAACCTAAGTTAATGAATAAAACTCATCAGAAGAAATATAAAAAGTTACTACCATATGAATAATTAGACATTTGGTAAGTTTCATAAAGGAGTGATTAATCATGGCTCGTGTAAAGAGAGGTTCACGAGGGCGTAAAAGAAGAAAAAAAGTTTTAAAATCTGCAAAAGGTTTTATTGGTTCTAGGAGTACCTTATTTCGTCCTGCAAAACAGGCTGTAAATAAATCATTACAGTATGCATATAGAGATAGACGCCAGAAGAAACGTGAATTCCGCCGTCTATGGATTACAAGAATAAATGCGGCTGCTAGACAAAATGGTCTTTCCTATTCCAGATTTATTAACGGTTTAAAACAGGCTAATATTGAAATAGATAGAAAAATGTTGGCTGATTTAGCTGTAAATGATAAAGATGCTTTTAGCGAATTAGTTGAAGTAGCTGAGGCTGAACTATAAAATACTTAAAAACCCGGCAATTGCCGGGTTTTAACTATACTAAGGTGAGGTATTTATGGAAAAGATAACAAGTATCAAAAATGGTAAGATCAAAGAGCTCAGGAAATTATATCAAAAAAAGTACAGGAAGGCTAAAAGCCAGTTCATTTTAGAAGGACTGAGGTTAATCAGGGGTGCCTATAAATCTGGAGCTGAGTTTGAACAGATCTTTTTAACAAAGGACTACTACGATAACCATCAAACTGAGTATTTTATGATCAATAATGAAAATAAACTGGTCTTTGTTTCCGCAGATTTAATAGAAGAAGTCGCTGATACGGATAATCCACAGGAAATTATTGCAGTAGTCAATCAACCCCAGACCAGCCTGGAAGAAGTATTAGATAAGGAATACATATTGGTAATGGATCGGATTCAGGACCCCGGTAATATGGGGACAATTTTTAGAACGGCTGCTGCAGCCGGTTTTCAGTCGATTATAATTACAAAAGGATCGGTCGATGTTTTTAACCTTAAGGTATTGAGGTCTTCAGTAGGTTCAATATATTCATTACCTTTTGTAAAAGATATTGAATTAAAGGGACTTACTAAGTCCTTAAATGAAAAAAATCTAGTAATTTATGCAGCAGATCTTAACACCGATCAGGACTATAATGAAATCCCCTATCAAAAGCCTTTAGTTCTAATTATAGGAAATGAAGCAAGGGGAATCAGGCCCGAAATACTGGAAATTGCCGACCAAAAGGTTAAAATTCCCTTACAGGATAATATAGAATCTCTAAACGCAGGAGTAGCTGCAGGAGTAATCATGTTTAAAATAACAGAAAATTAAAAAAATATAGATTAATATCCTTGTCAAAACAAGGAACTTGTGATATAATTAAAAAAAATTAAAGAACAACTATCTCTGTGAAAGGGTGTGGTATCAGTTGGGTGTAACTACATCATTGTTCTGGAAATTGTTTGAGGAGACAGGGTCGATCAATGCGTATCTGGCATATAGGAGACTGTTTAGGACTGAAATAGGAAGAGGTAGTTGATTTTTAAGCAATTAAATACATAAAGGCAAGGAAAGAGAGAGTAATTGCAGTAGCTTAATAGAGGAAGAGAATGCCAAAGGATTGAGAGCATTTTTATGACAGCGCTGTAATGAAGTTCACTCTGGAGCCGAAGGCTGAATTATAAGTAAGCCCCATCCGGGTAATTCCGTTATTAATTCAAGTGATCTCAGGTTTGTGAGGTAACCAGGGTGGTACCGCGTTGATCTCGTCCCTTATTGAGGACGAGTTTTTTTTATGTCAAAAACGGAGGTGTAAAAAATTGGAATTATTAGAGGAGATTAAAAAAATAGAAGAAGAAGTTGGAAAAAAGTTCGAAGATGTAAAAGACCTTGATCAACTGGAAGAATTAAGAGTTAAATACTTAGGTAAAAAAGGGAAAATAGCGGAAATTTTTAGTAAGATGGGGCAAGTAGATGATGAAAAAAAACCGATTGTCGGTAAAAAGACCAATATTTTGAAAAATAAAATACAGAATCTTTATGATGAAATCAAAGCAGAGAAAGAAGAAGAACTAAAAGAAAAGAAACTAAAAAAAGAAAAAATTGATGTGACTTTACCTGGTGTTAAGGCCAACATCGGTCATAAAAACCCTTTTACTCATATTATCGATGAGGTAGTAGAACTATTTCTGGGGATGGGATTTAGTATTGAAGAAGGTCCGGAAGTAGAAACCGAATACTATAACTTCGAAGCTTTAAATATTCCAGAAGAACATCCCGCCCGTGATTTACAGGATACATTGTATATAGACGATAAATACTTACTAAGAACCCATACTTCACCGGTTCAGATTAGGACCATGGAAAAACAGAACCCACCAATTCGAATCATTGCACCGGGTAGGGTTTATAGGTCAGATGAGTTAGATGCGTCTCACTCCCCTAATTTCCATCAAATAGAGGGGTTGGTGGTTGATAAGGATATTTCCTTCAGTGATCTTAAAGGGACAATCGAAGCATTCGTCCATCAAATATATGGAGAAGACCGGCAGATAAGGTTCAGACCGAGCTATTTCCCCTTTACAGAACCGAGTGCAGAAGTTGATGTCTCCTGTAACGTATGTAAAGGAGCCGGCTGTTCATTTTGTTCATATACAGGTTGGGTCGAAGTCTTAGGTTCGGGGATGGTTCATCCCAATGTATTAAGAATGTCTGGTTTTGATCCAGATCTTTACAGCGGTTTTGCCTTTGGAATGGGCTGGGATCGAATTGCAATGCTAAAATATGATATAGATGATATTAGAGTACTGTACGAAAATGACAAGAGATTTATCCATCAATTTTAAAAGGAGAGTGAAATAAATGCAGGTACCATATAATTGGTTAAAGACATATCTCGATTTTCCCTATACTCCTGAAGAACTGTCCCATAGGTTCACGATGGCGGGCCTGGAGGTCGAAGAATTAGAGTATTTGGGGCAAGGATTAGAGGATATAAAAATCGGAAAAATTATTGAGATCAAAAATCACCCTAATGCAGATAAACTCAAAATATGTAAAGTAGATACCGGGGGACAGATTTTACAGATGATTACCGGGGCTCCAAATGTGCGGGTAGATCTTAAAGTCCCTGTGGCAGAAGTTGGGGTTACCCTACCGACTGGAATGGAAATAGAGAAAACAGAATTAAGAGGCGAAGTTTCGGAAGGCATGATTTGTTCAAAAGATGAACTTGGTCTACAGGAAGCAAGAGCAAGCGGAATTATGATCTTGCCCGATACTGCTCAAATCGGTGAAAAGTTCATTGAATTTAAGGGGCTTGATGAATATGTATTAAATTTAGATTTAACCCCTAATTATGCCCGCTGTTTAGGTCTATTGGGTATTGCACGTGAGGTAAAAGCTATGTTACCCGAACCGCCTGCCATAAATAAACCCAAAATTAAAATAGAGGAAGATAAATCTGATCATATAGAGGAGAGAGCAGAGATTAAAATAGAAGATGAAGAACTCTGCCCCCGTTATGCCGGGCGAGTAATAAAGGATGTAGAAATTAAACCATCTCCAAAGTGGATGCAGAGGCGCTTAAAAGCAGCGGGAATCAGACCAATTAATAATATAGTTGATATTACTAACTATGTATTACTTGAGTATAATCAGCCCCTGCACGCTTTTGACTTAGATAAGATAAAAGAGGGCAAAATTATTGTAAGAAGAGCCCAGCAAAACGAGAGGGTTATGACATTAGATCAAGTTCAAAGAACTTTAGATGATGAAACCCTTGTCATTACAGATCCCGAAAAGATAATCGCTGTGGCGGGAGTAATGGGTGCGGCCAATAGTGAAGTAACCCACCAGACAAATGACATATTTCTAGAAGCTGCCTATTTTGAACCAACCAGTATCAGAAAGACAGCCCGTAAGCTTGGTTTACCAAGTGAGGCTTCTCATCGCTTTGAACGCGGAGTTGATATTGAAAGAGTTATAGAAGCCGGTAATCGGGCTGCTTACCTGATGCAAGAGTATGCAGAGGGCACAGTAGCGAAAGGGGTACTGGACAACTATCCACTTCCCTATCAGGATAAAATGATAGAAGTTAGTTTAGCAAAAGTAAACAGGTTACTGGGGATTTCACTTGAAAAAGACAAGATAGAAGAAATGTTAAAACGATTAGAGATTAAAGTAGTCGAAAAAGGAGAGGACTACTTAAAGGTAAAGGTCCCTTCCTATCGGAATGATGTGGAGCAGGATGCAGATCTTATTGAGGAAATTGCCCGGATTTATGGGTATAATAAGATACCTACTACCAGACCTAAAACTAATGAAGTTGGTCAGAGAACTCGTAAACAAAAAATTGAAAAAGAGATTAAAAAGCTGATGAATGCGGCCGGCTTAGATGAGATAATAACATTTAGTTTAACCGGCCCAGAAAATTATAAAGATCTAAAGCTGCCTGAAGAGCACAGATATAAAAATTGGGTTAGGATCAAAAATCCTTTAAACAAAGCCTTTGGTTTACTAAGGACTTCATTACTGCCGGGTTTAATAGAATCGATTGCTACAAATGCTAAACGGCAAATTGAGCAAGTAAGGTACTTTGAAATCGGCCGGACTTTTATTAATCAAGGAGTTCGGGAAAGACCACTTGAGAAAACTAAATTAGCGGCCGGTTCAATGGGGGCAGGCCGGGATATCTGGGCTCAGAACGCCCCTGATTTCTACTACTTGAAAGGCGCTTTAGAAGAGATGTTTAAACGTTTAAATTTGAGTATAGGCCTGGAATTTGTGCGCGGTCAAGAAGTATTTATGCACCCGGGTAGAACAGCAGAAATTAGATACAAGAATAAAAAAATAGGGATTATTGGTGAACTCAAACCGAAAGTAATTGATAATTATGACCTTAAAAAACGAACAGCTGTTACCGAACTTGATTTAGCTACCCTTTTTGCAGAAGTAGAAATTGGGGACTACCTGTTTGAAATGCTGCCTAAACACCCTGCAGTTGATAGAGACCTTGCTATTATGATTTCAGAAGATGTGCCTGTGAGGGAAGTCTTAAATTTAATCAATAATACTGATCATAAAATACTTAAAGAAGCCGAGTTATTTGATATCTATCAGGGAGAACAGATTCCGGAAGGTGAAAAATCAATTGCCTTTAAATTACTATTCCAGGCTCCAGATCACACTTTAACGGACCAGGAAGTGAATGAAGTAGTAAATAAAATAGTTGCCAACCTGGAGAACAAGTATGATGCCGAAATACGAAAAAAATAAGCAGGGTTGCAGGAATTTCAATTATAATAGTGAAATTATTAAAGTAGAAGAATAATAAACGGGGGTTGGATAATAATGGAAAAGTACAAAGAGTTAAATAAGGTTTCAATAAGAATTTTAGAAGAGGACCTAGTTGTCAAAGGTAAAGTTTCCGAAAAATACGTGAAAAAGTTAGCCGAACATATCAATAATATTGGGCAAGAGATTCAGGAAACTTATCCCCGTTTACCACGCCGAACTTTATTAGGTCTTACTATGGTTAATATCGCAGACGAATATTTTAAAATGAAGTCTGAACTGCAGGAAATGAAAAAAGAAAATAAAGACCTCAGAGAGGTAAGAGATAAACTGATTAAAGATAATAATACATTAAAACGTGATAACAGAGAATTAAATAAGCTGTTGGAGGAGGAAGAATAATAAATTGGAAGGCTCAATAACCGTTATAGATATTTTAATAAGTCTAATTCTTCTCTTTTTCATCTTTGAAGGCTATAAAAAAGGTTTTGTAAAACAGACCGCTACAGTCTTTGGGATCTTGATCTCACTCTTCTTAGCTATTACGAGGTATGCAGAGTTTCAATATTTTCTGGAGCCCTATTTAAATGTCTCAGAAACTTTTTTACAGTTTATCAGCTTTGCGGTGATATTTATAGGTGTTAATATAGTTATCCAGATTTTAAGCAATGTTCTGGAAAAAATGACCGATAATGCCTTTATTCAACCCTTTAACCAGGTAGGGGGAGCTCTTTTCGGCCTGATAAAAGGGGGAGTTTTAGTATACTTTTTGATCCTTATTTTATCTGAAATTCCTTATCAGTCCTTAACTGAGTCCCTGGAGCAATCGATGTTTGCTAATAGATTTTTAGAACTAACTCCCTATGTAAAAGAAAATTTAGAACGGCTATTTGACCATAACTAGAATTATGGTCAATTTTTTTTAATGAGGTGAAAATTATGCACAGTTTCAGTAATAAAGAGATCTCAGATATGTTAAGTGAATATACCGATTTGATGAAGATCTTTGGTGAAAACAAATACCGGGTAAGGGCTTATCAGAATGCCTCCCGGATTATTTCGGACCGGACCATTGATTTAGAAAAGATGGTAAAAGAAGACAACCTTGAAGATATCAAAGGTATTGGAGAGGGGATTGCCGGTACGATTAAGGAGATCTATCAAAAAGGCTATTGTGAGCCCTTAGAAGAGTTAAGACAGCAATTACCACCAGGCTTTGAAGAGCTTTTGAATATACCGGGATTAGGACCTAAAACGGCCGGTAGGTTTTTAGAAGAGATGGAAATTAATAATATCGATGATTTAAAAAAAGCTTTGAAAAATGAAGAGATAAGAAAGCTAAAAGGGATGGGAGCTAAGACCGAAGAAAATCTTCTTGAGGCCCTTAAGGAATATGAAGAATATAGGAGTTATATCAATTTAGACGAGGCCCTTTTAACCTCAGAGGAGCTAATTGAAAAGTTAAAAGAAAATTCAGATCAAATATTAAAAATTGAGCCTGCAGGTAGTACCAGGCGGAAGAAAATAAAGATCGGAGATATCGATATTTTAATCTCTGTCAACGATAAAACAGATCATAACCTCCTGGATTCGATCCGGAATATAGAGATAATAAAGGAGGTCCTCCT
This sequence comes from Halanaerobiales bacterium, assembly GCA_046482435.1. Taxonomy (GTDB): domain Bacteria; phylum Bacillota; class Halanaerobiia; order Halanaerobiales; family M55B127; genus M55B127. The sequence goes on along the minus strand of JAWOEZ010000036.1, from coordinate 25,565 downwards.
GGCCGGGGATACTAAAATCTCAGCCCGGACCACAGAGGGCTTGCAGGTTGATTTCAGGATGGTAACAGCAGAGGAATACCCAGCAGCATTGCTCTACTTTACCGGTTCTAAATACCACAATGTGAAGCTTAGGCAGATTGCTAAAGATAAAAATTATAAATTAAACGAGTATGGCCTCTTTGAAAACGAAAAAAGACTGGATACAAAATCAGAGGCTGAAATATATGAACTACTGGACTTAAAGTACATTGCACCTGAACTCAGGGAGGATAAAGGTGAGCTGGAAGCTGCCCAGCAGGATCAATTACCTCAATTAATAACAATAAATGATATCAGGGGTGATTTCCATGTCCACTCTAATTACAGTGATGGGGCCCTTTCGATTGAAGAAATGGTTAAAGCAGCACAGGAGAGGGGATATAAGGCCCTTGCCTTCACAGATCATTCTCAGTCCTTAAATATTGCGAACGGGCTCTCTGTAGAAAGTGTAAAAAAACAATGGAAAGAAATAGAGGAAATAAGAGAAAAATATCCTGAGTTTTTAATCTTGAAGGGTATCGAAGTTGATCTAAAAAAAGACGGTACTCTTGATTATGATGATGATATCCTGGCCGGGTTTGATCTCGTAATTGGCTCTGTTCACAACAATTTCAACCTACCGTCTGAGGAAATGACGACGAGGATTGTAAAGGCTTTAGAAAATCCTTATCTTGATATCTTGGGTCATCCAACGGGTAGAATGCTGGGCAATAGGCCCCCTTTTGAATTTGATTATGAAAAAGTATTAAAAGCAGCCCGGGAAAATGATGTTATCCTGGAGATAAATGCTTCACCTTCCCGTTTTGATTTAAATGATGAGATGGCCCTGGATGCGATTAGATCCGGAGTTAAACTGACCATTAATACCGATGCCCACCATCCTGATCAGTATGATTATATGAAATACGGCATATATATTGCGCGCCGGGCTTGGGCAGAACAGAAAGATATTCTGAACACTAATAGTATAGCACAGTTAAAGAAACAGTTTGAGGTGAAATAGATTGCATAAACATAGTATAGAAGTATTGGAATTAGAAAAAATTATGAAAGATGTAGAAGCTCAGGCCGACACCTTCCTCGGGCAAAAGATAATATCTGAGATTAAACCTGTTAAAAGTCTGGACTATATCCAGGAAAGATTACAGGAGGTAACTCAGGCTAAAAAGATATATGAAGATTACAGCAAGCCCCCTTTCGGTGGAGTACGAGATATTAGAGAATACTTGAAAAAAGCTGATAAAGAAATTGTTCTTTCGATTTCAGAACTGATCGATATCGAAAGTACCGTTGGGGCTTTCAAAAATATCAGGAAGTTCTTTAATGAAATTAAAGAGAACACTGACCAGAGGATTATTGAACGTGAATACAGCTTAATTTTTGAGATTGGCGAAGAAATTGATCTATTTGAGGACCTCCAGAAAGAAATTAATAGGTGTATTGATTACGCGGGGGTAGTAAAGGATGAGGCCAGTCCAAAATTGAAGTCTCTCAGAAACAGATTAGAAAGTATCGAAAACAGGGTAAGAGACCAATTGGACCGGATTACAAAAAGCAGTAAGTATCAAAACATGCTACAAGAATCACTAGTTACAAGACGTGAAAACCGCTATGTAGTTCCCGTAAAAAAAGAATACCGGAATTCTTTTGAAGGAATAGTACATGATCAGTCTTCCAGTGGGATGACGATTTTTATGGAACCAATGGGAGTTGTCAAATTAAACAATGAATTACGTGAGGCAAAAGAAGAGGAAGAAAGAGAAATATATCGTATTCTACAACAGCTTTCCTTTTTGGTTGCTGACTTTTCTAAAGAGATTGAAGATTCTTTAAAAAACACAACAATCCTCGATCAGATCTTTGCGAAGGCAAAATACAGTGAGCTGATTGATGGTTCCTCACCAAGTCTTAATGAACAAGGCATCATTAAGATAAAGGAAGGTAGACACCCCCTCTTAAAAGAGGACCCGGTTCCGATCAGTATTGAAGTCGGAGATGGTTTTAATAATCTAGTTATTACCGGGCCTAATACGGGAGGTAAAACGGTCAGCCTTAAGACAGTCGGGCTTTTTGTCTTAATGGTTCAGAGTGGTTTACACATTCCGGCTGAAGAAGGTAGTTTGATCGCGGTATTTAATAAGGTATATGCCGATATTGGGGATGAACAGAGTATTGAACAGAACTTAAGTACTTTTTCTTCTCACATGAATAATATAAGAAACTATTTGAAGGCCGCTGATTCTAAAAGCTTAATTTTACTCGATGAACTGGGCGCAGGAACCGACCCACGTGAAGGCGCGGCTTTAGGTATTTCTATTTTAGAGAAACTTAAATCAAAAAATGCGATAACGATCGCAACTACTCACTACAGCCAGCTAAAAAGCTATGCCTATTCTTTTCCAAGGGTTCAGAATGCTTCAGTTGAATTTGATCTTGAGTCCCTAAAACCGACCTATAAGTTGATCATGGGAGTCCCGGGAGGCAGTAATGCGTTTGAAATAGCCTTACGCCTTGGATTACCAGAAGAAATTGTAGAGGAAGCCCGCAAACTGATCGATAAAAAAGAACTTGAAGTCGAAAATATTATTAAAGAACTTAATAATGAAAGAAAACACTACCAAAAGTTGCGGGAAGAAGCAGAATACAAGCACCAGCAGGTCAGTGAGATCAAAGAAGAATATCAAGAAAAGCTCTCGAAATTTAAAGAAGAGAAGCAAGAAATTATAAAAGAAGCTAAAAGAGAAGCCAAAAATATTATCAAGAATGCTGAAAAGAGGAGCAAAAGAATAATAAGAGATCTTAAGGATAAATCGGAAGCTACTCGGCCTGAACTCGATAGGGAAGCTACCGAAATAAATAAATCATTGAAAGATTTCAAGAAAAAACTAGAAATAGAAGAAGAAAGTGAACAAAAACAGACCGATCAGGAGATTAAAAAAGGAATGACAGTCCGGATTCGAAATCTGGGCAAAAAGGGTAGAGTTGTAGATATAGAAGGAGATAAGGCAATTGTTGAAGCAGGAGTAATGAAAATAAATGCCGCCCAAAGTGATCTAATCCCGATCGAGATTCCTGATGTCCAGCAGGAGAGATTAGTTAAAAAGTACCAGGTTAAAAAGAACCAAAGCACCACCAATAGCCTGGACCTAAGAGGGATGAGATATGATGATGCCCAGCGTAAACTGGATAAGTACCTGGATGATGTTAGATTGGCCGGATACAATACTGTAGAGGTAATACATGGTAAAGGGACAGGAGCTCTCAGAAAAGCCGTTGAAGAGGTTTTAGAGGGTAATCCTTTAGTAGAAGACTACCGGTATGGTAATCAAAGTGAAGGTGGCATGGGAGTTACTATTGTAAGTTTAAAATAAAGTAAAACCTAATAAATATATTCAAAAATACTAAACCCGGAGAAATCTTTGCTCCGGGTTTAGTTAATTTTTATTAAATTTTATTTGAGTTATTCTTGGTCCTCATCATCATTCAAGAAATCCCAAATATCAAAGATAACACTGTCTTCGGGGTCAACCTGATCTACTTCATCAGAAGGATGGTCCGGACAGTACTGGGCAGGTTTTGTTTCGTATTTAACCTCACCATCATCATCTTCTTCTGGTATTCCTAACTCAGAGTCTATAACCTGAATCGGTTCTCCTTCTTCAACCAGATAGACTCCTCTAATTAGGTCATCAGGATTTTTACTTCCATCATTAGGTTCACTGAAGTTAATTTGAGTAGGACCTAATCTGATTCCACTATCTTTAAGATAAGTATATTCTACAATATTTTCTTCCGGACAGTTTTCGGTTGCTAAATAACCCGTAGATTCATCTATTTTTACCGATTCTACAGGGCCATGTAAACTTTCAGATTCCCTTGGCACATTTTGCTTCTTAAATAGTTCTTCTTGGACAGAGGGGGTGTGTTTATTGGGCAGTTTACCTGTAATTGGATCTATTGAAACAGATTCTATATTACTCGGCTTGCTAAAGTATGCTACTTCCCGGTCTTTGACAATTTCTTTCATATATTCACCCCAGAGGCGAGCTGCTTCCGAACTTGAGATAGTCCTTGGCTGGTTACCTTCAGAATGAATATAGTTTCCACTGCTGTCCTTTTCGTCATAGACCATTTTTTTCAAGCTATCCTCCCCGATCCAGACACTGGTTACTAAATCAGGAGTATAACCAACAAACCAGGCATCAGTATATTCATTAGTAGTACCTGTTTTCCCGGCCACCGGGCGGTCTAAATTGGCTCTCCGCCCAGTACCATCAGTGATAACAGATCTTAACATGTCTGTCATCAGATAACTGGTTTCAGCACTCAAGACGATTTCCTTTTTGGGATGGGCTTCATAAATAACCCGGTCATCCCGGTCCAGGATCTTGGTAATGGCAAAAGGTTCAGTTTTGATACCATTATTGGCTAATACACCATAGGCTGTTGCCATTTCTATTTGTTTAATTCCTCTGTTTAACCCACCAAGGGCTAACGAATAGTGATCAGAATAGTTATCGGCGGAACTAAAGGTAGAAATACCCATTTGTTCTGCTGTCGAAATTGTATCACTGACCCCGATCTTTTGAAGTAGTTTAACAGCTGCAACATTGATAGAATGGACAAGGCCATCCCTTAAATTGACCAGTCCCCGATATTCGTTTCCGAAGTTCGTTGGCCAGATTTCTTTACCATTACCACCATTTTTTTTGGGGTTAGCCATCGGCAGATCATTTATTACTCCACCCGGAGAATAGTTATTTTTGATCGCAGTTGCGTAAACAAAGGGTTTAAAGGCGGAACCGGGCTGTCGAACCGCCTGAACAGCTCTATTAAATTGATCATCTCCCCGACCTCCAACCATAGACCGGATTGCCCCAGTTTTGGCATCGATCGTAATTAAAGACATCTGGGGTTGATTCGGATCAGCTGTCCCCTCTCTTTTTACGGTGGGAATATATTCTTGTTCAATTGCATTTTCAATGGAATCATTTGCAATTTCCTGCATACTGGTATCTAAAGTAGTATATACCTTTAAACCACTACCATAAACCATATTTGCGCCATACATTTCTAATAATTTATCCCTGACGTGTCTAACAAAATAGGGGGCCTTTATATCCTGTGTTTCATCAGTTACTGATTTTAAAGTGATTTCCTTTTCCTTAGCCTGATTAGCGGTTTCTTGATCAATATAGTCTAGTTCGACCATCTTGTTTAAGACCACATTTTTTCTTTCCATGGCGTGATCTTTATTATTATATGGAGAATAATAGTTCGGGGCGCGCGGTAATCCTGCGATTAGAGCAGATTCACTTAAATTAAGTTCAGAAACACTTTTCCCAAAGTACTGATAAGAGGCCGCCTGAATACCATATGCGCTATGGCCCATAAAGATTTCATTTAAATACATCTCTAAAATTTCGGGTTTGGTATACATCCTCTCAAATTGAAGAGCAAGATATACTTCCTGGAGCTTCCTGTAGTAGGTTTTATCTTGATGAAGAAGGGCGTTTCTAGCAAGCTGTTGAGTTATAGTGCTTGCTCCCTGTGAACGGTAACCTGCTCTGAAATTAGCGACCACCGCCCTTAAAATACCGAAAAAGTCAACTCCGTGGTGTACATAGAAATTTTTATCTTCAATTGCAACCACTGCTTCCTTAAGATGGGCCGGTATTTCATTTAAGGGAACATAAGTTCTATTTTCCCTATATAATTTTGTAAGCTCTTCACCCTCTGAACTGTAAATAACGGTTGTTTCACTGGATCCTTTATAATCGTTTATGTCTGGGGTATCTTTTATGATCCAGGTGATAGCACCTACAAAGACTCCCATTGTTAAAGATATTATTAATATTAATGCGACAATTATGTAGCGGCCCTTCTTATTACTCATAATAATATTCACCTCTCAATTTCATATTATATCATAAATTTTTATCTGATTGTAGCACTTGTTAGATACAATTCTATCTGTTATAATTATAAACAGTTTATATTTACTATTTTAACTATAGATTGTAATTAAATCAAGGGGAGGTGTCGAATCTGGCAAAATTTTGTCAGATTTATTATGGACATTAATCATCAGTTAAAAATATTAAAGCAAGGCGTAAGTGCTCTAATATCGGAGCAAGATTTAAAGAAAAAATTAGTCGCAGCCCAAAAAGAAGACAGGCCGCTTCGGGTGAAGTTAGGCCTTGATCCTACAGCCCCAGATATTCATCTCGGCCATACGGTTGTCTTAAAGAAACTAAAGCAGTTTCAGGACTTAGGCCATCAAGTATATCTAATAATCGGAGATTTTACGGGTAGAATCGGAGACCCGAGTGGGAAATCAAAAACCAGAAAACAGTTAACAGAAAAAGAAGTAAAAGAAAATGCCCGTACATATCAAAAGCAGTTTATCAAAATATTGGATGAAGATAAAACAAAATTGGTTTTTAACAGCAGTTGGCTGGCTGAAATGGACTTTGAAGATGTAATTAACCTTTCTTCAAAATATACTGTAGCCCGCATGTTAGAACGGGATGATTTTCATAATAGGTATCTGGATAATAAGCCGATCGGGATCCATGAGTTTTTCTATCCCTTAATGCAGGGTTATGATTCGGTTGCAATCGAAGCCGATGTGGAATTAGGAGGAACTGACCAGAGATTTAACCTTTTAGTAGGTAGAAACTTACAAAAAGAATATGGACAGGAATCTCAGGTACTGATTATGATGCCTATCTTAGAAGGCCTTGATGGATCAGAAAAGATGAGTAAAAGCCTTGATAACTATATTGGAATCGAGGATAAACCAGCTGAAATGTATGGTAAAGTAATGTCAATACCGGATGATTTAATAGTCAGATATTTTGAATTAGTGACAAATGTAGAGTTAAAAGAAGTAGAAAAGATAAAAGAGGCCATTCAAGAAAAAAATGAAAATCCGATGAAGTATAAAAAACAGTTAGCACGAACAATAGTCAGAGAATACCACGGTAGAGAAGCTGCCCAAAAGGCAGAAAAAGAATTTGAAAGTGTTTTTTCTAAAGGTAATTTACCGGAAGATATTCCAGAAGTAGAAATCAGTAAAGACCGTTTAGAAGCTGGGAAACTATGGATCGTCAAGATCGTAGCAGCAACCGGTCTGATTGATTCAAACAGTGAGGCTCGCCGGATGATCAAACAGGGTGCAGTAACCATCGATGGCGAAAAGTATGAAAAGATAAATCTTGATTTAGAAGTAAAAGACGGGATGATAGTACAGATTGGTAAAAGAAGGTATGCAAAAATAAAATTGAAATAAGGGGGAGTAAAGATGACAGGAGACGAATTAAGACAGACCTATTTGGATTTCTTTAAAACTAAAGAACACTTAATTTTACCCAGTGCACCCCTAGTGCCTCAGGATGATCCCAGTTTACTGTGGATTAATGCCGGAATGGCTCCCTTTAAACCTTATTTCGACGGGAGAAAAAAACCACCGGAAACAAGGATAGCAACTTCACAGAAATGTATTAGAACAAATGATATAAATAATGTGGGAAGGACCAACCGCCACCAGACCTTTTTTGAAATGTTAGGTAATTTTTCCTTCGGAGACTATTTCAAAGAAGAGGCCATAGTTTGGGCCTGGGAGTTTGTAACGGATGAATTAGAGTTAGATCCGGATAAACTTTGGATTACAATCTATAAAGATGATGAAGAAGCCCATCAGATCTGGCATGATATTGTAGGTTTAGAGGAAGAAAGAATTATTAGAATGGGAAAAAAAGAAAATTTCTGGCAGATCGGAACCGGCCCCTGTGGCCCCTGTTCAGAACTTCACTATGATCGGGGACCTGAATACGGGACTGCTAAAGAAGATGTAATCGGGGGAGAAGGGGACCGCTATTTAGAAATCTGGAACCTGGTGTTTACTCAATATAACTATACAGAAGATGGAGAGTACTTAGAGCTTCCCAATAAAAATATTGATACCGGGATGGGACTTGAACGGGTTGCTTCTATCTTACAGGAGGTTGAATCTAATTTTGAAACTGATCTCTTAAAACCGATGATCGATTACCTGGTAGAAGACAGTGCTACTCCCTACCGGAAAAATGAAAAAACCAAAATGGCTTACCGTTTGATAGCAGATCATATTAGGGGGGTTGCGATCTCTATTTTTGATGGAGTACTTCCCTCTAATGAAGGACGGGGTTATGTAATCAGGAGACTTCTCCGCAGAGCTGTTAGATATGGGGGGGAACTAGGTTATCAAAAACCGTTCTTATATAAGTTGGTTCCTGTCGTTATTGATACAATGTCAGGTGGATATCCGAGATTGGAAGAAAAAGAAGACCAGATTATTAAGTTCGTAAAAGCTGAAGAAGAAAGATTCTTTCAAACCCTTGAACAGGGTTTAAGTATTTTATCAGAGATGATTGAAGAGTTAGAAGCAGCCGGTAAAAATGAGCTTTCCGGCCCAAAAGCCTTTAGGCTTTATGACACCTTTGGTTTTCCACTTGATCTAACCCAAGATGTTCTAAAAGAACACGACCTAACAGTTGATCAAGAGGGCTTTGAAAAAGAAATGCAACAACAGAAAAAAAGGGCGAGAGAAGCCCGAGAAGAAGTGGGATTCGGCAGTTCTAAAGAAGACGAACTTCTTAAAGAACTATCCGATGAAATAGCTAAAACCGAGTTCGTTGGCTATAAGCAGATGTCAAACCAGGCCGAGGTTTTAAAGATATTAAAAGAAGGAGAACTGGTTGAAGAGTTATCAGAAAATCAAAAAGGCCAGTTGATTTTAGATAAAACACCGTTTTATGCTGAAAGTGGTGGGCAGATCGGAGATAGGGGCACTATTGAAAATGATAATACAGAAGCTGTAGTTAAAGATACGGTAACCAAATTGGACTTCTACTTACATCAAACTGAAGTAAAAGAAGGAACTTTAAAAGTAGGAGAGACCGTGACCCTTAGTGTTTATGAGAACTTAAGAAGAGCTACGATGCGCAACCACTCTGCTACCCATCTCCTACATCAATCCTTAAGGAATGTCCTGGGTGATCATGTTAATCAAGCGGGTTCTCTCGTAGAACCGGATAGATTCAGGTTTGACTTCACCCATTTTTCTGCTTTAAGCAAAGCAGAGTTAGAGGAGATCGAATACAGGGTAAACGCACAGATCTTAAATAATTTAAATGTAAGAGTTGAAGAGATGGATATCGAAAAAGCAAAAGAAAAAGGGGCGGCAGCCCTTTTCACAGAAAAATATGGCCAGCAGGTAAGGGTTATCCAGATGGGGGACTTCAGTATAGAACTCTGTGGAGGTACCCATGTGGACAGGACCGGTGATCTCGGACTCTTTAAGATAGTAGATGAAGGTTCTATTGCTTCTGGAATCAGGAGAATAGAAGCAGTAACAGGGTTTAAAGCCCTAGAATATGTTAAGGATCGAGATCAAATTTTAGTTAAATCAGCTGAACTTTTGAATGCTGAGATCGGAGAAATTCCTGATAAAATAGATAAAATCAAAGAAAATGTTAAAGAATTAGAAAAAGAAGTTAGGTCTTTAAAAGATCAGCTTGCTCATTCTAAGTCGACAGATATTATAGACCGGGTCAAAGAGGTTAATGGTATAAACCTATTAACCCATAAATTAAAAGATGTAGATAACAATGCATTGAGAAAAATGGCTGATAAATTGCAAAATAAAATGGAATCCGGTATAATTGTATTAGCATCGGCTTTAGATGAAAAGGTGCTATTTGTTGCAAAAATAACCTCTGACCTCGTTGATCAGGGCTATAACGCCGGTGATATTATCGGCCAAGTGGCTCAGGTAGCCGGTGGTGGTGGGGGCGGACGTCCCGAGATGGCACAGGCCGGAGGTAGCAGAGTCGATAAGATTGATCAGGCTTTAGAAAAAGCTGAAGATATAATTAGAGAAAAATAATTATTATCAGATAGGAGCAAATAATATTAAATATGGGAAGTGATAAAAGATGCCTGAAGATAATCAAGATGATCAAACGATGAAATTTAAACCGACAAAAGAAGAGATTAATGAAGCGGGATATGTAATCAAGAGGGTTACCAAAGCCCTGGAGGAAAAGGGCTACAACCCGGTTAATCAGATTGTCGGATATATACTTTCAGGTGATCCGGCCTATATCACAAGTTATAAAGATGCCCGAACTATGATTAGAACTATTGACCGCGATGAGATCATTGAAGAACTAGTTAAGACCTATTTAAATAAGTAAGCTTAAAAAGGTGCTTCTAAATTTTTTGGAAGCACCATTTTATCACTATATTGGAGGAATATTTGTTGAGAAAACTGGGGATTGATTTGGGAAGTAAATATATAGGGCTGGCGGTTAGCGACCGTTCTAATACTATCGCCCAGAGCAAAGAGGTAATCAAAAGAACGGACCTCAAGAATGATTTAGAGATTTTTAAAGAATATATAGAGGATTATGATATAGATGAGATAATTGTTGGGATGCCTACGACCCTAGCTGGGACAAGAGGTCCTAGGGCGGAGAAAACTCAGCAGTTTATCAATTTTTTGAACAATCATTTAGATCTTGCAGTTACGGTCTGGGATGAAAGGTTTACAACCCTGATTGCTGACCAGAGCATGATTGATGCTGATATCAGCCGGAAGAAGAGAAAAAAGATGGTTGATAAGATCGCAGCTGCCTTGATCCTACAGAATTACTTAGATTATTTAAATAAAAAGGATGGTGAAAATAATGAGTGACGAACAAAATATGAATGGTGAAGGTAGTTATTATGTAGACGAAGAAGCCGGAGAATTAGTTTTGGAAAACAAAGGTGTTGAAAAACGCTTTATCATTGATGATGAAGTATTATTCGATGGCAGCAAATATTTAGTTTTAGTACCGGCTGAAATAGATGAAGGGGAAGAAGTCGAAGCATTAGTTTTAAAGATGGTTACTGAAGGTGATGAAAGTTATCTGTTTATTATCGAAAGTGAAGAAGAATTTCAAAATGTTAAAGAGAGGTATCTATCCAAGTGAAAAAGGCTGGTATAATTTTTTTGATCATCATTATCCTGTTAACTATATCATTAAAAGTTGTGGACCTAGCACAGCCTGTTAACCTTGCTAATGATGAAAATATTTTAATAGCCATAAAAAAGGGTGCTTCAGCTCGGGAAATAGTTGACACCCTATATATACATAACTTGATAAAATCCCGCTTATTGTTTAGAGCCTATATCCATTTGACCGATGCTGACCAGAAATTACAGGCCGGTTATTATTATTTCACCCAGTCGATGGATATGTTTGAGATTCTTGACCAGCTAAAAAAAGGTGGAAATGCGGTCTTTAAAGTGAGTATTCCGGAGGGCCTTTCGGTCCAAGAAGTAATTATAAGGTTAGCGGCAAAAAGTGATAATGAGGTTGAAGAATTTGAAGAAATTCTAACCGGTTCGGGTTTAGATTATGATTTTCTACCAGAAGATAATCCTGAATTGATTTACAGGTTAGAAGGTTTTCTTTATCCCAATACCTATACAATTCCCGTGGGATACAGTGCCCGGGAAACAATAGAAGTTGTCCTTAATTCCTTTGAAGATAATGTTGTGGAAAAGATAGAAAAAACTGAAAAAAACGATAAGTACTCTTTATATGAAATACTAACAGTCGCTTCTCTGATTGAAGAAGAAGCCCGCTTCGATGAAGAGAAACCAATAATAGCTTCCGTTATATATAATCGTTTAGACCAAAAGATGCTTTTACAGATCGATGCCACAGTTCAGTATGCACTCGAAGTAAAAAAGCAGAAACTTTTTTATAGTGACTTAGATATCAAATCTCCTTTTAATACCTATTTGAAAAAAGGCCTACCACCGGGACCAATCTGTAATCCTGGTGATAAAGCTATCGAAGCAGCTTTAAATCCGGAAAAGACCGATTACTTATTTTATTTTGCTCTCGAAAATGGTGAACATATTTTTACAGAGACCTATCAGGAACACATCAGAAAACAAAACGAAATAATAAATGAGGGATCAAACGATGGGTGATAACATATTTAATTTATGGGAAGACAAAAAGAGCGTAAAAGCATTAGAAAAAACAGCCCATCAGTCAAATATTCCTATCATTTCCAGAGAAACGGCCAATATAATAAAATCTGTAATCACCGTAAAACAGCCGCAGCTAATTTTAGAAATCGGAACCGCTATCGGATTTTCTACACTCTGGATGGCGGAGTATACGGGCTCAGATTCTGAAATTGTGACTATCGAGAAAAATCAGAAACGATTTAATAAAGCCCGTAAAAATATCAAAGATTTCGGATTTGGAGATAAGATAACCTTCAAATTTGGAGAAGCAGAGGAAATTATTCCCTATTTAAGAAGAAAATTTGACCTAGTTTTCATGGATGCTGCAAAAGGGCAGTATCTAAATTTATTTAAGATGGTTGAAGAAAAGACCAGTGAGCATGGAGTTATTATCTGTGATAATATATTATATAAAGGGCTCGTTAGAAGTGGAGATCAGGTTGAGCGTAATATTAGAACGATCGTTGTGAACATGAGAAAGTTTTTAATTTATTTAAAAAATAATCAGAGCTTTAAAACTGAAATATTTGATATAAATGATGGAATCTCAATAAGTACCAGGAGGAAGCCGTAATGGAAAAGGTAGAACTTTTGGCTCCGGCCGGTAATTTAGAAAAATTAAAGGTTGCTATCTTATACGGGGCAGATGCTGTCTACTGTGGTGGTTTTAGCTTCGGATTAAGAGCAGGTGCTGATAATTTCAGTTATCAGGATCTAAAAGAGGGAGCTGAATTTATCCACAATAGAGGCAAAAAGCTTTTTATCACCGTTAATATGATACCCCATAATGAAGATCTGGAAGGATTACCAGAGTATCTACATCAGCTAGAGGAAATCGGTGTTGATGCCCTTATTATCTCGGATCCGGGTGTACTTAAAATAATAAGGGATCAGGGTATTGAAATACCTCTTCACCTCAGCACCCAGGCTAATTCTGTTAACTATGCCAGTGTTGCTTTCTGGCAGGATTTAGGTCTAGAAAGGATTATTTTGGCCCGGGAGTTAAGTAAGGAAGAAATAAAAGAAATCAGGTTGAATACCGAGATCGCTCTGGAAATGTTTATTCACGGTGCGATGTGTATCTCTTATTCAGGCCGGTGTTTGTTAAGTAATTATTTTGTAAACAGGGACGCTAACCGGGGCCAATGTGCACATTCCTGCCGCTGGAAATACCATCTTGTCGAAGAGGAAAGACCGGGCGAATATTATCCCGTCTTTGAAGATAAAAATGGTACTCATATTATGAATTCAAAAGACCTCTGTCTTATAGAACAGATCCCAGAGGTTATTAATACAGGTGTAGATAGTTTGAAGATAGAAGGCCGGATGAAAGGTCTGCATTATGTTTCAGGTGTTGTTTCGACTTATCGGAAAGCAATTGACTCTTATTATAATGATCCTGACGACTATGAATTTAAAGAAAAGTGGTTAAAAGATTTAAGGAAAGTAAGTCACCGGGGTTATACGACCGGTTTTTTCTTAGATCCCCCGAGTGCAGCAGACCAAAATTATGAATCCTCTGCCTATAAAAGGTCCTATGACTTCATGGGAGTAATCAGGGGTTATGATCCAGAACATAATGAGGCCTTAATTGAAGTTAGACATAAGTTTTTTAAAGGTGATCTAATAGAAATATTAAAACATGATGGAGAAGTTAAAAGAGAAACAGTTGATTATATTATAAACGAAGCCGGTGAAAAGGTTGCAGATGCTCCCCACCCCAAAGAAATTATCAGGGTACCGGTTGTTGGCGAGTATCAAAAATTAGAAGTAGTTAGAAGAGAGGTTAAAGAGTAATGGAATTAAACACACATCGGATCGTTGCCAGGGTTCCACAAGAAGAAATAGTCTTTGTTGATATGATCTTTAAGTCCTTTGAAGGGATTGCGATGCTGACTGTTAGCAAGGAAGAACCGGGTGAAATATACCTTGATGTCACTAATGGCACAGAAGAATTGGTGCTCGATATTTTGGATGATTTAGATGATGAATTTCCCGTTGAGATCATTAAAAATTAATATATTTGACAAGTCATAGTTTATTAGTTATGATTACTTTATGAAAGAAGTTGTTATTTTCGGGGGCTATTATAATGAAAAAATTATACCCAGATGCTTATTACAAGAGTATATTTGAAATTGAAATAGGTAGCCTTAAAGATTCTGGAGTAGTAGGTATAATCGTTGATATAGATAATACTATAGTACCCTGGAATGATAAAAAAATAAGTGATGAAGTATTTAACTGGTTTAAAAATCTAATTGAAGAAGGTTTTAAGTTATGTCTTATTTCAAATGGAATGACTAAAAGAGTTGAGTACTTCAGTAATCAACTGGACATTCCCGCCATAGGTACAGCTGTTAAGCCCAGAAAAAAAGCCTTTCGGAAGGCTTTAAAAATCCTGGATTTACGGAAAGACAAGATTGCAGTAATCGGTGATCAAATATTTACTGATGTTTTGGGTGGAAACAGAATGGGTTTTAAGACTATTTTAGTGGACCCATTAAACGAAAAAGAGTTTATTACCACAAAGATAATGCGGTTTTTAGAAAAGATTGTGATTAAACGCGGGATGTACCATGATTGATTTTTGGAGGGATTATAATGATTTATCGAAATGTAAAGAGAGTATTAATGATTTTAGTTATCACATTGTTTATTTTTGTAAGCTATGCGAATCTATTAAAAGCTGAGAATTTTTATGAGCTGGGAACTAGAGTACTTGAATATGGTGATCAAGGTTCTGATGTAGCGATTCTACAGCAGAGGCTAACCACGATGAAACTTTATAAGGGCAAAATAGATGGTATTTATGGGAGACAGACCGCTGATGCTGTTCAGAAGTTACAACAAATTTATGGATTGAAAGTTGATGGTGTAGCAGGCGAGGGTTCGGTTAAATATCTACCTGACAATAATATATACAGTAGTATGAATATTTCCAGAGACCAGATTATCTTACTGGCAAGAGTTATTCACGGAGAAGCAAGAGGTGAGAGCTTTCTTGGTAAAGTAGCTGTTGGCTCAGTAATATTGAATAGGGTCCAGGACAAGAACTTCCCTAAATCGATTAGAGAGGTTATCCTAGAGAGAGGCCAGTTCAGTAGTTTGCTAGACGGTCAGGCTAATTTATTTCCTGATCAATTATCTATAAATGCTGCCCGGGCAGCTCTGGTTGGGTATGACCCCACCTATGAATCAATTTTCTTTTACAATCCGGATCTTGCTACTAATGTAAGCTGGATTTCTCAAAGACCTATTGCCAAAATAATAGGAGACCATGTATTTGCAAGATAGGAACAAAAAAAGTAGCACTCTGTTTACTAACAGGTGCTACTTTTTTTAATATATTATTCTTTTACTTATATTATTCTTTTACTTTGTTCTTCATTTTATCGAAGCATTCTTGACAGATCGTTCTTCCCTTATAATCAAATGTATTATCAGCACTACCGCAAAAAATGCAAGCGGGCTCATATTTTTTGAGAATTATTTTATCATCTTCAACAAAGATTTCCATCGGATCTTTTTTATTTATATTCATCGTTTTGCGGAGTTCAATTGGGATTACCATTCTACCAAGGTCATCTATTTTACGAACAATACCAGTAGATTTCATCTTCCCACCTCCTTAATGGTTACCTAGAAAGCTTTTGACTTTTCTAAATTAATTATACTATTTATTACATATTAAGTCAATAGTTTACAATTTATTAGTTTTCGTGATAGAATGAGATTGAGGTACATAAATGGATGAATTTGATAGAGGAGGAACTTTTATGGATAAGAATTTTGATAAATTTAAAAATATTTTGTTGGATAATAATTATAGATTAACAGAACAGAGGAAAGAAATTTTAAAGGTTTTTCTAAAAAACAAGGAAAAACACTTTAATGCAGAAGAGCTTTCAGATATACTAAAAAAGAGCAATGAAAACGTAGGATTGGCTACTATATATAGAAATCTTGAGCTTTTTCACCGCCTCGGTATTTTAAAACAGCTTGACTTTAACGATGCTTTTAAATATTATGAACTCAATTTAATCGAAAGACACCACCATCATTTGATATGTATCAATTGTGATCGAATTATTGAATTCAATGACGAAGCTCTCGGAGATTTTGAACAAAATTTGGAAGAAGAATACGAGTTTGAGATTAAAGACCACATCATTAAATTTTATGGGATCTGTAAAAAATGTGGAGGAGAGGATGAATAAAAGATGGCAGAAGATCAAGAAAAAATGATGATCTGTCCTCTCTGCGGTTATAGTTTTAAAAAAGAAGAATCCCAGAGGGGCTGTGAAAGTTGTCCTCTTAATAAAAATAACTGTGGATTAATCCGCTGTCCGAACTGTGGTTATGAGTTTCCTGAAATTGATGACCAATCTTTGCTGGATAGAATAAGGAAAATTTTTAGTTCTGATTACAGGGACAAGGATGAAAAGGATGAAGGAGGAAAATAGCTATGGAAGAGCTGCAGAACTGTCTTAAGGACCTTACAGTATTTTCAAGATTAGAATCTGATGAATTAGAATTAGTATGTGAAAGTTCTTTTGAAAAATATTACCAGAAAGGTGAGATAATTTTTTTTGAAAATGATGATTATGGAGGACTCTATTTATTAGTCTCGGGAAGGGTTAAACTATCGATGCTTTCTCCGGACGGCAAAGAAAAGGTATTAAACATCCTGCAGGAAGGGGATATTATGGGCGAGGTCTCATTTTTTGACTTAGACCCCCATCCAATTACGGCCGAAGCGATGGAAAATGCCCGGATAGTAATCATACCGAGAGAAAAATTAGAGGGTATTATTACAAAAAAACCGGGACTTGCTTTAAAGATCATAGAATCACTGACTAAAAAGACAAGACTACTGACCAGCCAGGTAAGGGAATTGGTCTTTCACGATGCAGCAGGCCGGATGGCCAGCCTGATGAGTAGATTTGCAGATGATTTTGGTGTAGATATTAAAGGGGGGAAGATGATCGATATTATTTTAACCCATAAGGAAATCGCAAATTTAATCGGTTCTTCCCGGGTAACTGTTACCAAGATTATAAATAACTTTATAGATGAAGGTTTAATTAAAATGCACAAGAGAAAGATCGTAATTATTGATGAAGAAAAGCTAGGAAAGAAATTACATACTTCAATTTAAATAGGAATGATTGGTTTGGATAATAAAGTTAACCCCAAAAAAATGTTAAAGGCAGACTTATCTTTGGTTTTTATTGTAATGATCTGGGGTACTACCTTTCCCTTGATGAAGATCGCATTGGGAAATGTAAACCCCTTTTATTTTATCTCATTAAGATTTATTACTGCTTTTATAGTGCTGTCTGTTCTGTTAAATAAGAGGTTAAAGAAAATTAATTATCGGACTTTTAAGATCGGTTCTTTTTTAGGTTTATGGTTATTTTTTGGATATGCCTTTCAAATCTATGGACTGCAGTTTACGACTGCTTCCCGTTCCGGTTTTATCACAGGACTATCTGTAATAGTTGTACCTATTCTTTCTATTTTTATATTAAAAGAGATCCCAGCAAAGAGTTCCTGGATAGGGGTCTTGTTGGCCTTAACGGGAATGTATTTTCTAACGGGCTTTACAGAAGCCGGTTTTAATTTTGGTGATCTATTAACTTTTTTCTGTGCGGTTTCGATTGCACTTCAGATCGTTTTTTTAAGTAAGTACATAAAAGATGAAGATCCTTTGGTGATTACCTGGCTCCAGATTACGACCGTGATGATTTTAGGAACTATCATCTCCTTTTTTGAAAGTTCAGCGGGGCCAATTAGTTTAAACAGTGTCTGGGTAATTATATATACGGGGATTTTTGCAACAGCGCTTGCTATCTTTATCCAGAGCAGGGCTCAACAGTTTACAACTTCGACCCATACCGGTTTGATCTTTTCTTTAGAACCGGTTTTTGGTGCCATATTTTCATTTTTAATCTTAAATGAAAGAATGCAGCCGATGGGATTAATCGGAGGAGCTTTGATCTTTTTAGGAATAATACTCTCCGAACTGGGGACTAGGAATTTAGGTGAGGAAAATGAATAAGAGCAATAGAGATAAAATAATCGGATTGATCGGTCAAAATATTGAGGGTTCTCTTTCTCCCCAAATTCACAATTATCTCTCCAATGTAATGGGACTTAAGTATCACTATTTTCTTTTTGATATAGAACCGGGGGAACTAAGTAAGGCGGTTCAAGCTATCAAAACACTTCAAATAAGAGGTGTCAATGTAACCATACCTTATAAGGGGGAGATTATAGAAGATTTGGATGAAATTGATCAACGTGTAAAAAAAATAGGGGCAGTCAATACGGTTATCAATGAAAAGGGAAAATTAAGCGGTTATAATACCGATCTGGATGGTTTTGATGAAATGGCATACAACAAAGGGATTACTTTCGAAGATAAAAAGGTAGCACTCTTAGGAGCAGGTGGAGCAGCCCGGGCTGTACTCTATTATCTAAAAGAACAAAATATAGAGCAGCTCTATCTAAGCAACCGGACCATGAGCAGGGCAGAGCAAGTAAAAGAAGATTTTAAGGAACTTAGGGGTAATATTACGGTGGTTGGTTGGGATAATGATCAGCAAAAAGAAGCTGTAAGGAGTTCTGATATAATAATTAATGCTACTCCCCTCGGCCTGGAAAACAGGTACCAAGAACAGAGCCCAGTAAAGTCTGAATCTATTAATGAAGATCAAATACTGATCGATCTGGTCTATAAACCGAGAGTTACTAAATTTTTAAGCTTTGGAAAAAAGAAGAATGCCAAGATTGTTAGTGGAATCGAAATGCTTGTCTATCAGGCCGTTAAATCTTTTGAACTGTGGACCGGTAAAATGGTTGAATACCATCTAGTAGATGAGCTGATAAAAAATCTTTGATTTAGATAACATATATTTTTATCTTGATTAGAAATATATGTAAATTATTATAAATAATGGCAGGGATTAGCCCCTCATTCTAGTATAACTATATTAGGGAGGGGTTTTTTTGGCTCAGAAAGGTTATACTTTAATAGAATTAATAGTTGTCATCTCTGTGATTTCAATTGTAGTAGTTGTTTCTCCGGTTAGTAGAAATATATACAGGACCTTAGAAACGCTCGTTTCGGTCAGAAATATTATGCTTGATTTCCGGTGGGCCCGCTATCAGGCGATAAATGATAATAGGGAATTGAGGGTTAAAGTTTTTAGGGAGGGTGATCAATATGAAGAAGCTGGTGATTCAGAGCTAGGTTATATAATATTTGATGATCACAGCAATGAGATATTAAGAAGTGGCAGCTATCCGAATTATTTAATCTTATATAAGAATTTAAATGAAAAAAGGGTAACCAAAGATTATTATGACCGGATTAAATTTAAATATGACGGGACAGCCCTCCACGGAACTGTAGGTTTTAAATATGGGTCCCGGATCTATAAAATCGTTGTCAGCCGATTAGGGAGGGTTAGAATTGCGAAGTAATGACGGGTTTACTCTCGTAGAAACTATTGTTTCCTTATTACTCCTTTCAATTATCGTCATGGGCTTTTTTAATGTATACCTTAGTTTGCAGAAGTACAATAAATTAACAGAGCAAAAGAGGTTATCCTTTCAATTATGTCAGGCACTTTTAGTTCAAATAGAAAAAGGTGAGTTAGAAGCCAAAGAAGGAGAGGTTGTTTATAATACTGAAGAACTAGAAGAGCTTTCTATAGTTAATGTAAGGGAATATAATTTTATTGA
The DNA here is from genome assembly GCA_046482435.1 of Halanaerobiales bacterium. Lineage (GTDB taxonomy): Bacteria > Bacillota > Halanaerobiia > Halanaerobiales > M55B127 > M55B127. The sequence continues at coordinate 5,698 of JAWOEZ010000036.1, read as the reverse complement.
TAGTTTGACTATAAGTTTTAAACCATTATTTGTAGAAGGAAAAGGTCTCAAAGAATTGTTTATAACAGGATTTAATATTGAATGGTTTAAGTATAATTTTGATTTTTATACGATTATCAAAGAGGGAGGTCCTGAAAATATTTAAAAAAAGTGGGTTTACTCTTGTTGAAATATTAGTGGCTTTATCGATAATGAGTATTATCATTATCTCATTCAGTTCTATCATATTAAACTCGGTTGAAATGTATGAAAGAGAAATTAGCGGGCTTGAGGAAGTTCAGAAAAACCTGCTGTTTAAAAGATGGCTTACTGAGAAAGTCAGAAATGCTTCGTCAGCTTATCTTTCCGATCAGGACGGGCTGCTTACTATTAGAGAAAATAATTCTAATGTAATACTCAAATTAGTCCGGTACAAGTCTGGCAATAAACCAGCCTTAGGTATTGAAAAATATGAAGTAGAGGATAATCTATTAAGATATATTGAAAAAGAACCGATTATCAATGGAGTAACAGATTTTAAGATCGAAAAGATATCTAAAGATCATAATTCTAATTCGATTTTTAATCTTAAATTAAATTTCAATAATTCAAATAAAAGATATCAGTCAATTATTTACAAGGGTGATTATTATTAATGATGAACAGGGCTTTGTAATCTTATTTGTGCTGATAGCCCTTTTGTTAACAGGGTTGATATCAGCTTCGCTTCTACACAACAGTATGATCGGAAATAAGATAATAAACAATTATATTATAGATACAAAGGCTGAGATGACGGCCCGGGTCGGACTTTTAGTATTAGAAAAAGCAAGAAAAAAAGAGATAAATATAGACGATGGGCTTATCTTATCTTACGGGGAGGAGTATAATGTTGTAATCAATAAGTTAAATAACAATGATGCTCAGGAATTGAAGGAATTTGAGGTAATAGGTAGTTATAAAACTAATGATAAGGTTTTCTATTATACTGAACCGGAAAATTAATAATAATTTTGTTCAATAGACAACTTAACAGTAATGATTTTTATTGCTAAAAAATCATGGTTATGATATAATAAAAAAAATATTTGTGAGTAAATATAAGATATAGATAACAATTATAAAAACCGTTAAAACACCTAATCCCAGGATATTTGTGCCAGTTAAGCCTCTCCTATACGATCAATAGTCAGGGAATTTTTTGTTTTAAATAAACAGTTTGTGAATGGATGGATAATTTTTTTTTGTAGATATGCAGGAAAAAATATGAGTATATAGAATTATAAAAAAACAACCTTTATCACATTAGGATATAAAGCAATTTTAACTCTTTTTAAAAAGAAAGGAATTTTGTTATGGCAAGAGAAAAGGTTAAAAAATTAGGTGAACTGTTAATAGAATTTAAATATATTACGAGGGAACAGCTCGAAAAGGCCCTGGAGCATCAAGAAGATAAAGATGCTAGGTTAGGTGATGTGCTCTTAGATTTGGGTTATATCAGTGAAAATGACCTGGTTGAAGTTTTAGAATTTCAGCTGGGAGTTGAAAGAGCAGATCTTTCTAAATATGTGATTGACCCCTCTCTTTCCCAGTATATACCTGAAAATATTGCACAACGATATAATGCTGTTCCGGTTGCTAAAGATGGAGATACACTTAAAGTTGCAATGAGTGACCCCTCTGACCTCTTAGCGATTGATGACATGGAGATGACCTCCAATTTAAAGGTTAAACCAATGATAGCGACTAAATCTGAAATAAGCAAGATGATGTCTCAGATCTATGAATCGATGGAGGATACCTCCGACGTATTTGATAGTTTAGATTACTATAAGAGTGAGAGTGAGGAACCGGAACTAGATGAACTGAAAAAAATGGTGGAAGATGCCCCGATTGTAAGATTGACCAATATGATAATTAATCAGGCTATTCAAAAAAGAGCCAGCGATATTCATATAGAACCACAGGAGAATATTGTTAGGATTAGATACAGAATTGATGGGGTACTTAGAGAACATATGACAGCCCCTAAATATACGCAGGCGGCTTTGGTTTCCAGAATTAAGATTATAGCAGATTTAGATATAACCAAAAGGAGAGTCCCCCAGGATGGTAGAATCAGTATGAATGTCCGGGGGTTAAGTATAGATATGAGGGTTTCCTCTTTACCGACGGTAAATGGAGAAAAAGTTGTTATTAGGCTCTTAACCAAGGATGAAAGTTTAGTTAATATAGAAAATTTGGGTTTTACAGACCATAATTTACGTAGATTCGAGAATTTAATTTCACAGCCTCATGGGATTATCTTGGTCACAGGACCAACCGGAAGTGGTAAATCGACTACTTTGATAGCAGCCTTAAATGAATTAAATGATGTAGAGAAAAATATTGTAACTATTGAGGACCCTGTGGAATATCAGTTAGCAGGTATCAATCAGGTACATGCAAAAGAAGAGATAGGGCTATCCTTTGCTAACACCTTAAGGTCTATCTTAAGGCAGGATCCGGATATTATCATGGTTGGTGAGATCCGTGATGAAGAAACAGCTGAAATTGCTGTTAGAGCGGCTTTAACAGGTCACTTAGTATTAAGCACCTTACACACCAATGATTCAGTTAGTTCAGTTACCCGACTTGTAGATATGGGGATTCCTCCCTATCTGGTTGCTTCAACAGTAATCGGGGCAATGGCACAGAGACTAGTTAGAAGATTATGTAATGACTGTAAAGAACCCTATGAAGCAGGAATTGAAGAAAGGGAGTTCATGGATTTAGAAGAAGGTACTACTTTATATAAACCAAGTGGTTGTAAAAAATGTAGTGATACTGGTTATAAAGGTAGATTGGCTGTCCAGGAGATTTTAAATGTCGATGAGAAAGTAGAAAAGATGATTGTAAGAGGTGAAGATGAAATAGACATTAAAAAATATGGATTAACAGAAGGCATGGTTGATTTAAAGCATGACGGGATTGAAAAGGTCAAACAAGGCCTTACTTCTTATCAAGAGCTCGCCCGTGTTATAGTTTAGGGGGGAAAGTTTATGGAAAAAGAAAAATTATTTAAAAGTGTTGTGGACCGAGATGGTGTGTCTGATTTACACCTAACTGTTAGATCTAAGCCTATTATTCGTTATAATGGTAATTTGCAGATTTATCAGGAGTTTCCAAGGGAATTAGAGGTTGAAGATCTAGAAGAAATAACAAATGAGATGTTAAGTGATAGTCAACTTGAAAAGTTCGAGGAAAAAGGTGAGATTGACTTTTCATACAGTGTACCAGGGGTTTCCAGATTTAGGGTCAATATATTTAGGCAGAGGGGTTCAATAGGAATCGCAATGAGGGTTATTCCCCAGGAGATCCCTACTGTTGATGAATTGGGATATCCCAATACTTTAAAGAAGTTAGCTTTAATGAGAATGGGGTTAGTGCTTTGTACCGGACCAACCGGGAGTGGTAAATCAACAACCCTGGCTGCAATGATTAATGAAGTAAACGAGAAAAAGGCCAAACATGTTTTAACTTTGGAGGACCCTATAGAGTACTTACATTCCCATGGGAACTGTATAGTTCACCAGAGAGAAGTAGGGGTAGATACCCAGAGTTTTTCAAATGGGCTAAGGTCAGCCCTGCGTGAAGACCCCGATGTTATTCTCGTAGGTGAGATGCGTGATTTAGAAACAATAGCAATCGCTTTAGAGGCAGCAGAAACTGGTCACCTGGTGTTAGCAACCCTGCACACCAACAGTGCACCAGCTACTATAGATCGTATTATTGATGTTTTTCCTCCCCACCAGCAGGAACAGGTTAGAATCCAGCTGGCTTCAACCTTAAATGGTGTTATATCACAACAACTTCTACCGAGAGCTGACCGCAGTGGTCGGGTCGGTGCAGTTGGTATCTTAATCGGTACACCTGCTGTAAAAAATGTGATCCGGGAAGGAGAAAGCCACCAGTTACAGTCTATTATGCAGACTGGTAGTAAGTATGGGATGGTAGTAAGGGATAACTACTTATTGGATTTATTTAATCAGGGTACGATCAGTAAAGATATTTTACTTAGAAGAGCGGACAACAGAAAATATGTTGAAAAAAGACTGTCAAGAGAAGCCAGTTATTAAATTTATAGGAGGAGTTGGTCAAAATGGCTCCAGTGTTCAAATATGAAGTTAAGTCCCAGAACGGCCAGAAGATTGAAGGTACTTTAGAAGCAGAAAATGAAAGCATGTTGGCTTCTAATTTACGTAAAAAAGGCTATTATATCTTAAATATTAAAAGAAAAAGAGAAGGTTTTGATTTAAAAGATATAAATTTCTTTGAGAAAAGTGTTAAATTAAACGACCTTGCTATTTTTGCCAGACAGTTTTCAGCGATGATAAATTCCGGAATTAGTATAATAGATGCCCTTGATATTTTAAGGGACCAGATCGACCATCCTAAGTTACAGCAGACAGTTATCGCTGTAACCGAAGATATAGAAACTGGTTCTGATTTATCTGAATCTCTTGCAAAACATCCCGATGTTTTTCCGGAGTTATTTATACAGATGGTTAGGGCCGGTGAAACCGGTGGTATTATCGGTGATGTTCTGAATAGGATAGCAGACCACTATGAAAAACAGGATGAACTACAGGGTAAGATCAAATCAGCACTATATTATCCGGTTACGATCATGGTTATTGCAATTTTAGTAGTTCTCTTCTTATTAACAAATGTTGTTCCTACTTTTGTAAGTATGTTCTCTGATTTAGGAGCAGAGTTACCGTTACCTACCAGGATTTTAATTGGTACCAGTAGTTTCTTGCAGAGTTATTGGTGGTTAGTTGGTTTAATTCTAGTAGGGTTATTTTTATTATTTCGCAATTACCGCAAAACACCAGAGGGTAGGCTTAGAACTGATAGGATGATATTGAAAATCCCCCAGGTTGGTACGATGATGCAGAAGATATATCTTTCCAGGTTTGCCAGTACTTTAGCAGTATTACTTTCCAGTGGTGTTGATTTATTGGCATCATTAACAATAGTAGAAGATGTTGTGGGCAACAGATTGTATCAACAAGCATTAACGGAAGCTAGAATTAAAGTTAGGGAAGGTTCAACTTTGTCTGGTCCCCTGGAAAAACGGGAAGAATTTCCAAAATTATTGGTTCACATGATAAAAGTTGGAGAAGAAACAGGTGGAATGTCAAGTATGTTAAATAAGGTAGCGATGTTTTATGATAGAGAAGTAGATCGTAGTGTAGAAGGAGTAGTATCTATCATTGAACCTGTAATAATTGTTTTCTTAGCTGTTGTCGTAGGCTTTGTAGTAATCTCAATTGTAATGCCTATGTTCGATATGTACACTTACATGTAATTCCTATATTAAGTCCTAATTAGATAGAGGAGGTGAGAAGATAGGAAATATTAGATAAAAAATATATGGACTATTAGATTTATAAATTGAATGGAAAGTATTAGATTTTTGAAAAATAAATTAAATATTAAAAAAAAGAGGAGTGGAGATTAAATGGTTAAATTTAGAAGAATGTTGGTAAATGATAAAGGGTTTACACTTATTGAACTATTGGTTGTTATTGCTGTACTTGGTATATTAGCTGCTATTGCAATTCCAAGGTTAGGTGGAGTTACCGATAAAGCTAGATTAACTGAAGGAGAATCTTTTGCAGGCACATTGAGACAAGCACAGGAAATGTTCTATGTGGAAAATGGTTATTATGCA
>JAWOEZ010000007.1:0-19793 GCA_046482435.1 Halanaerobiales bacterium | reverse complement strand
TTCTTTCTCTATCTATAATTTTGATAGTAAATGGATTTCTTTTAACAACTTTAGCTCTGTCTTTTTTTAATAATTTTCTAGCTCTAGCTGAATTAGTAGGGTCTAATGGCTTTCCATTTTTGTCTTGGACATATCATATCTTAACACTTCCTTAAACTATAATTTTGCGACCTGTAAAGACCATCTCTGCTAATCCAGGTAAGTTCTCCTCGCTAATGTCTGTGTAGGCATAGGTTATAATGATGTTGCATATCATAAGGATAGCGATATGAGGTCGTCCATTACAACTTCCAGAGCCTAAGACTGGAGAAGTATCCTAGGGTGTATGTCGAACACTCAACACAGGACATAGTTCATCTGCCTTCACCTTCGAGAAGACATCACTAAAGCTAATCTCCTACTTCACTTATGAGCTTTTTCAAGCTCCCTCCTAATCTTGTTTTTGATTAGGGCGGAGTAGTTGACTATCTTATTTTCAACTCTATTTGAAAATATTATTCAAAATTTTTTAAGGCCTTTCCATCTAAATAATCAAATTTAGAACCTTGTTTAAAATTAGTCCTATCCATTCTATTTAAAATCATTTGGTGAATTTGAGCCCAATGTTTACCCCAATTAACAAATAGTGTCTCATCTTCTGGAGCTCTACCTAATAGACGCTGAACAGCAATATCAGGTGATAAGTATTCTAAAAAAGTTAAAACTCTATTTATATAATCTTCTTTATTCTCTAACTCAATTTCTCCATTTTTATACATTTCTGCAAACTGACTATTTTTTCTTATATATAAAGCATGAAGTTTGATATTATCAACATTAAGCGCTGATAATACTTTAGCATTTTCTATAACATCATCAATCCCATCTCCTGGCAAATTCAAAATTAGATGTACTCCTATTTTTATATCATACTTATGGGCCCTCAACACACCATCTATAAACTCACCTAAAGTGTGTCTTCTATTAATATTTTTTAACGTATGATAATTAACAGTCTGCAAACCAAGTTCTAAAGTTAAATTGATATCTAAATTATTTTCTTCGAGTAAATTATTTAATTCCTTTAAATAATTATCACTTATACAATCTGGTCTTGTTGAAAAGCATACTTCTACTATATTTTCTACTTGAGCTGCTTCTTTAACATATTTTTTTAAGGTTTCGATGGGCAAATAAGTATTACTGAAGTTTTGAAAATATGCTATGAATTTTTCGGCATTATATTTTTCAGAGATATTGTCCTTTTGAGATTCAAGCTGTTCTATAACACTTCTTTTATGATCAGTATTTTCAAATACTGCTCCTGTTTCCCCACAGTAGTAACAACCTTCTGTCCCTAAATTCCCATCTCTATTGGGGCAAGTCACTTCTACGTTAACAGGTATTTTATAAGTTTTAACACCATATCTCTTTTTTAGGTGTTCTGAATACTTATAATACCTCATATTAACACATCCCTTATAAATAGGAAAAGACAGCATATACTGTCTTTAACCTTTACTTAATTTGATTTTTCTACTTTTTCTTTTAGTTTTTTTAGTTCTGGAAACATGTATCCATAATATTCATATAAATTATATGTTCCTTCTTTTTCACTTTTTTTCCTCAATTCCTCTCTATCTTGAGAAAGATAATCACTGATCATTTTAATAAATTCTTCTGCCTCTTCTTTTTTCATATATACCTTATTACTTGATGCATAAGGAATCGGTGAGTAGTTTAGTTTTTCTAATTTTTCTTCCGGATCCTCTAGCTTTCCAAGATATTTATATAGATCTACAATCCGGTTTTCCAAATGATTTATATAACCATGCAACCAATGTAGGTCATTTTCACCAAGATAATCAAAGACAATCTTTTTCCCTTCAATTGACTTCGCCGTAACTCTAATTTTTTCTTGACCGGAATCATCTTTTTCAATTAAGGTGAGTATATCATTTTCCAATAATCTATCGATATATTCATTAATCATCTTTGGCTTTTCTTCTAATTCATTTATAATCCAATCTCTTGTCACCTTATCATAATTCATAATGTCAAGTATGTCGTGTACAAACGGGTCACCTATTAACTCCAACTGTTCTTTCCTATCTAATACAAGTACATCTTTCATTCAAAACCCTCCATTTAAAAGAATAAGTATAAATTGAATACTCTAACTTATATTATTCTATAAATATAAATTTTATCCTTTAAAAAGGGATGGGCTTTTTTTGCCCATCCCTTTTAGGAGGTTAGTCAGCAATGTAATTTGAAGTGACCTTTGCTCCCACTTTTATGGAGGAAAAAATTATAACACTTGTAAAAGCATTAATCAAACTAGCTGGAATTACAATTGTATAAAAAAGAACTGTAAAAGGACCAGGTAAACCGAATAATAAAGCTGCTGTACCTAAGAATACTCCTCCACTAATTAAAGTTCCAATTAGTGTAATAATACCAACACCAATCTTATTATTAAAAGTTTTCAATATTGGCCCCAACATAGCAAATACTATTAGAAAAGTGACCATTTTATCGACCATGTTTGCTACCTGTCCGCCCGGAAAACCAGTGGTAAGTGCAGTAAATATTCCAGTTGCAATAGCAACCAAAAATCCCAATTTAAAATCACGTTTTATAATTATCACTATAAACATCATAGCCAATGAAAAGTCTGGTTTCATTCCCAATAAAAGCGGTGGAAACACCGCATGTAATATAAAACCAATAGCAACTAACAATGAAGCTTGAACAATATCTTTTGTATTCATTAAATTCATCTCCCTTTTTTTATGTCTTAATACTCACTACTGTATTATCCATTTTTAAAGGGAGTGTTGCCACCAGGTATCCATATCGAAGTAATTTTTATGTAAATACTTCATAAATATCCTCCTTACTACTCAATTTCTATTTTAAAATTAAAAAAAGTCCTTCACCCCGTTAGGGACGAAAGACTTAAGTTCCGTGTTACCACCCATCTTAATCAATTTTTTAAAAAATTGATTCACTCGTAAGGAAACCAATAACTGAGTTCCTTCTTTTCTATAACGGAAAGAATCCGGCTCAGAATACTTTCCTCTTATAAAAGAGGATTTCACCCTACATCTCCCAAGTCCATTCACTATTTCTCTTGATACCGGATTCTCAGCACCACCGATTCTCTGTAATCATGATAAAATAGCTACTCACCTTGTTCATAGATTTTATGCTTATTTATTAATATATTTTTTATAATACTAGCATAATATTATATGACTGTCAAGTATTTTTAAAAAAGATTTTTACTACTTTTTCTAATTCAAACCTTATTTTTTTCATAAAAATGTTGTATAATAGTACCTATAAGAAGACTTCCCTTTCTATGTTTTGTTTGATTACAAACAGCTTATCAAAGAGAAAGTCTTCTCTCCATTTTTTATCAATAATCTTCAGATTTTATTCTACACTAACTAAAAAATATCAAATAAACTTTTTATTGATCTCTTATGATTAACTTAAATTTACCGCTTTGAGGATCATTTTTTATCTCTGAAACAAACTTAATCCTAAAATTAACATTTCCCATGTTTTTCTTTTTAAGCAAAGAACTCAATTTTTTAATTGTTCTATCTTTTAAATTCCGCGACTCTGTACCTTTTGTTTTGACTGCTTTCAATTCAATATTATCTTCATCTTTTTTTATTATTTGAAATTTTTTCAATCCCTTAACATGAAATTCTACAAATACAATGGGATGGATGAAATCAAGTTCCCCCCCTTTGTTTTTCAACCAGAGAAGATCTTCTTCTCTACCTGAAACAGATTTTATAACACTAAAAGGCCATTCCTTTTTCTTTTGATCCGATTTAACCACAAGATCATCTATTTTGTATCTAATTATTGGTTCTGTGTAGTTGTATAAATTAGTCAACAAAATTCCATCATCTACTACTTCAAGAATAATAAGATCATCAAATATATACATTTCTTGACTGCCTATCCCAAGCCCCATTAATATTGATTCAGAAGTGCCATAATAATTTTTAGGGGGTGTATCCCAATATTCTTCAATTTTTTCTGCTGTTTCTTTTCTTAATGGTTCCCCACCACAAAGGACTGTATCTGGATCAATATCTAATTGGCCTTCTATTTGAAAGTTTATCAACATTTTCATGGCAGAGGGGTAGCCGCTAATTACATCCGGTTGTAATCCGTTTAATTTATCAAGATAATATTTTAACGGTTTATTTATATCTATTATTAAAAAATCTTTATAAAAAAACTCTTCAAACCGATTTACAGGGCTTAAAAAGAAACTTATCCCAGCATAATGGCCATCTACTGCTCCAATAAAAGCATATTTTCTCCTTTGAAAACCAAAACTGTTAAATAAACGGGAAGCCCCCACAGCTTTGAGTAGTTCCCAATTTTTTTTATTGTATAGGTAATATCCTATCTCACCAGTGGTTCCCGAACTATGTATTACATAATATTTATCATTTAATAGCTCTGTGGGGTCCTGATCTTTATCAATAAAATTGATCACCTTACGTTTATCAACATCATTAATGGTAATAACTTCATTAAAATTTTCCATCAATAAATTTTTATTAGTTTTTGGCAGGTCTTCAAGTTTCATATCATCAAAGTCTTTACGATCAAGTCCTTTATTTCTAAATAGTTCTTTGTAAAATTCACTGTTTTTATAAGCATACTTTATTAAATCAATTAATTTATTTCTTTGAATTTGTTTAATTTTATCCCTGCTATAATTAAGGTGTCTATCATATTGAATCTTTTTAAATAATAAATTTAGAAACCCCATAAATTTTTCCCTCCATTAACATTTCATTAAGAATCTGATACAATGGAATTGGTGAGATATATGTCATATTATAAATTTGCAAAAGATAATGAGAGAAATTGTGACATTTTCATATTTACAAACAAACAATTATATGAAAAAATAGATGATAAATCTTTGAAGCAATTATTTAATGCTAGCAAACTGCCCGGGGCAGTTCGTGTGATTGGCATGCCTGATATTCACCCCGGCTATGGGCTCCCAATTGGTGGAATTTTAGCATCAGATCCCAATCAAGGTGTAGTCTCCCCCGGTGCTGTTGGATTTGATATTAATTGTGGTGTAAGGCTATTAAAAACAAATTTAGCTAGGGATCAGATAAGAAAAGCTAAAAAAGAAATCCTTAAATTATTTAAAAACCATATACCTGCTGGGGTAGGTGAGGATTCTGATTTGGCATTTACCCGCCCGGACTTCGAGAATATAGTTGAAAATGGAGTACCATTTTTAATTAATAATTTTGGTTATGGATTGAATCAAGATATAGAAAATATTGAAGATAATGGAATCTTTAATGATGCTAATGCTGACAGCTTATCAGCGAAAGCTATAAAGAGAGGTATTACCCAATTAGGCAGCCTCGGTTCTGGTAATCATTTTGTAGAAGTGCAATATGTCGATAAAATATTTAATAAAAATACTGATTTTAAAAAAGGGCAAATAACTGTTATGGTCCACACTGGTTCAAGAGGATTTGGACATCAAATAGCAAAAGATTATATAGATAAAGCTGTAGATGTAAATAAAAGTTCTGATTTCGAATTTCCTGTTAAAAATCTGGCTTGTTTTCCTATTAATACAAAAGAAGCTGATGATTATCTCTCTGCTATGGGATGTGCAGCTAATTTTGCCTATTCCAACCGGCAGATATTAACACATAAAATAAGAAATATATTTTCCGAACTTTATCCTAATATGATTCTAGAATTATTTTATGATTTAACCCACAATATTGCCAGGTATGAAGAACATACAATCAATAATAAAAAAGATAAATATCTTATTCACAGGAAAGGAGCAACAAGACTCGACAATAATTCATATGCCCTTCTTCCCGGTTCAATGGGTACAGCTAGTTATATAATAAGTTCAGCTAATTCTGAATCTACTAAAATATCACTAGCTTCAACTGCTCATGGCTCAGGAAGAGTAATGGGCAGACGAGAAGCTAAAAGAAATCTAACTAAAACTCAGCATCAAGACTCAATAAAACAAGTTGAAGTTACCTCATCTTCGGGTGATAGTTTGCTAGACGAATCCCCATTAGCTTATAAAAAAGTTGATGACGTAATTGAATCAATGATAGAAACAAAACTGGCTTTCCCCACAGTTAGATTAAAACCACTAGTAGTATTAAAAGGTTAAAAGGAGATGTATAATTTATGAAAGTAGGAGCATTTTTAGATATAGACGGTACCCTTTATCGGGGTTCACTAATGATTCAACATTTTAAAAAATTAATAAAATATGAAGTTTTAGACCCTGTTATATGGCATAATCAAGTTAAGAACACATATACGGAATGGAAAAGAAGAAAAGGGTTTTATGAAGATTATTTAGAAGAACTGGCTGAAATATACATTAATGAATTAAAAGGTATGAAAATATCAAATTTAGAATTCATTAATGATCAGGTAATTAATCTAAGTGGCGATATTGTATATAGATATACAAGACATATAGTAAATTATCATTTAGATAAAAATCATAAAGTCTTTTTTATCTCGGGTAGTCCTGAATTTTTAGTAAAGAAAATGGCTAAAAAATATAATATAACTGATTTTAAGGGTAGCGAATACCTCTTGGATGATAATGGTCATTTTACTGGAGAAGTTATTAAAATGTGGAAATCAAATAATAAAGAAAAGATCTTGAATCAATTCGTTAATAATTACAATATTGACCTTGAAAAAAGCTATTCTTACGGAGATACCCAGGGAGATTATAGTATGTTAAAAATGACAGGGAATCCGATTGCCTTTAACCCTAATTATGATTTATTAACAACAATTAAAAAAGATGAAAATTTGAAGGAGAAAATCAAAGTTATTATAGAAAGAAAAGATAATATATATAAGGTAGATCCAGAAGTAGAAGTATTATATGTTAACTAGATATTTTGATTCACATCTACTTTATTTCTACCGTAAAAGCATTTTTATTCACCGATCTAATATATCATAAAATTTCCACACATTACCATAAAAAAGTAATTATCACAGACCTCTCCTGGTCAATTTTATACTTTTCTAATCATTTAAACCCTGATTACATACATCCAGTTATTCCACAAAGAAACTTCCTAAAAGATGTATGGACTGGAACTAACCATTTCTTTTCCCTAGCGCCCTTAACTAACTTTTAGTTTTTCCATTTGAAGGGACGGACCACCGTAACTAAATACCACCTCTGGTTCACACAGAACCTATGAGAATAGCACAAGTAGCTCTTATCACTTATGAAAATATAATTTATAAGGCCAATATTCAAAAAACCTCCGTTTAAGGAGGTTTTCAATGTTATTTATTCTTCTTCATCTTTTCGATTCAAATATTTTACTTTCTCCTTGAAGCTCTGTACAATTAGTTTAGCAAGTTCTTTATCAAATTCTAGGTCTTCCACATAATACCACATATGGTCCTCATTTCTTCCTTCTCTGGATTTACGGGATAAATCCGATTCTTTTTCATCTTCTTCATAATAAAATGAAAATTTTAATTTATTATTAGCTTGAAAAGAAACTGACATGAACATTCCATCCTGAGGGCGTTTTTCTGATACATAAAAACTCATGCCATTATGGATCACTTTCCAAGCAATATTATCTTTGAAATTTTCTAAAAAAGGAAATAATTTTTTTAGAAAATAATCATAAAAATGTAAATACTTAGGCATATGCTTCTTCAAAAACTCTTTTTCCCGTTTATGATCAATTTTAGAAAGCACCTTTTTTAATTTGTTTATTTTAATCTTAACAATCACATAATCATAGACATTTGACATTATATCCCTCCATATTTGTAGAACAACAAATATATTATCCTGTTATGTCATTATATAATAATATTTGCTAAAAGTAAACTTCCGATTTAAATGGAGCGGACAACGGGACTTGAACCCGCAACTTTAACCTTGGGAAGGTTACACTCTACCGTTGAGCTATGTCCGCTCAATATAATTATAACACTTCATTTATCTTTATACAATATATCATTCGTTTATCGCTTTATCATTTATCCTTTTAAAACCTTCTCCCAGAACCTCATGAGCTTCATTCATAATTACAAAAGCATTCTGATCGATTTCTCTAATTAAATTTTTTAATTTAGTAATCTCTGCTCTATTAATTGTTACCATTAAAACATCTTTATTTCTACCGCTATAACCCCCGTAACCTCTTAAAGCTGTAACACCTCTATGCATTTTATCTAATATTTCATCTTTAATCACATTTGATTTATCAGATATTATGAAGACTGATTTGGAAATATTAAATCCTTTTTGTATAATATCAATAATTTTCGTACTCACAAATATTGTAATGGCCGCATAAAGAGCTAATTCAACATCAAAAACTATACCGGCTAAAGCTATTACAATCCCATCTATTAAAAACAAACCCTGGCCTATACTAAAATGGGGAAAGAAATAACTAGTTAAAGCAGCTATCAGATCAGTACCTCCGGTAGTACCACCACCTCTAAATACTAAACCCATACCAACTCCCGCTAATACACCACCATAGATGCTGGCCAAAATAAACTCATTAGTGAGTGGTTGTAAAAGAGGAGATAAAATTTCTACTGACAAAGATAAAACAATAATACTACATAGTGTTTTTATTCCAATTCTCCCACCCAAAACATAGATAGCAATTAAAAATAATGGAAAGTTTATTACCAGTATAACAATACCTACTTTAAATCCGAACATATAGTAAAGGATTGTAGCTATCCCACTCACCCCACCTGCTGCTATCTTGTTGGGAACAGTCAATATAACTAAAGAAAGAGCTGTTACAATAGAGCCAAACGTAATCATTATATAATTTTTTATAACCTTTTTTACCTTAATATTCAATTTTTCCACCTCCAAAAACTTAACCCCGTATATCGATATACGGGGTTATTCTTTAATTCGATATTTATTTTAAAAATTTATTGAATATCTATTTTAAGTTAACTTTACCTCGATATATCTGTCCTCTTACACTATCTATTGTAACAATTTCTCCTTCTTTTAACATATCCATAACTCCAACTGCATCAACCACAACTGGCTTCTTATACTGAATTCCAACAACTGCTGAATGAGAAGTAATTCCTCCTTCAACAGCTATTATTCCTGCTGCTCTCTTGATTGCTTCATTATATTGATTATTAGTTGACCGAGTTACAATAATATCCCCTTCATTTACTCTTTCTAAAGCTTCATTGGCACTATTTACAATTCTAACTTTTCCATCTATAATTTTTCTTCCAATACCCTGTCCTTCAATGATAGGATCTCCCACAATATCGACCTTAATTAAGTTAGTAGTACCAGGTGTGCCAACCGGGACTCCAGCAGTTAATATTACTAGGTCTCCTTCGTTAACTAAATTATTTTCTAATGCTACATTTATGGAATTATTCATCATTTCATCGGTTGAAGTGCTATCAGAGGACATTGTCGGGTATACGCCCCAACTTAAAGTTAGATTATGGTACGCCATGTCATTAGGGGTAACAGCAACAATAGGTGTTAAAGCCCGACATTTTGAAACCATACGAGCAGTCGAACCAGAACCTGTAGCTGTTATAATGGCATCAGCGGACAGTCCAGAAGATATCTCACAAGAACCTATACTAATTGCTTCTGTCACTGTATCAGCTTTAATAGCTTCTCTACGATTTAACTGGTCTTTATATGAATCTGAAGATTCAATTTCTAATGCAATATTACTCATTGTTTCTACGGCCTGAATAGGGAAATTACCTATTGCCGTTTCACCTGAGAGCATAGTAGCATCAGTTCCATCAAAAATAGCATTAGCAACATCTGAGGCTTCAGCCCTAGTTGGCCGCGGATTCCTGATCATCGAATCAAGAAGTTGAGTTGCAGTTATAACAGGTTTGGCAACTTCATTACATTTTCTAATTATAGTTTTTTGTATTATAGGAACCTTTTCAGCAGGTATTTCTACTCCAAGGTCTCCTCTTGCTATCATTATCCCATCTGAAACTTCTATAATTTCATCTATATTACTTACTGCTTCTTCACTTTCTATCTTTGATATGATTTTAATTTCCTGAGCCCATTCTTCTTCAAGAACTTTTCTGATTTCTAAAACATCAGACGCTTTTCGAATAAAAGAGGCCGCAATAAAATGAATATTATGTTTGATACCAAAAACTATATCATCTTTATCCCTTTTTGTTATTGCCGGTAATGTAGTTTTAATACCAGGAATATTGACACCTTTCTGTGATCCCAAATTTCCCCCATTAATCACCGTACAAACTATTTCTTTTTCTTTAATCTCTTTAACTTTCAATTCAATTAAACCATCATCCAATAATATATTAGAGTCCTCATTAATATCATTGATAATGTTATCATATTTGATTTGAAATTTATTTTTATCCCCAACAATTTTTTCGGTAGTTATTATTACTTCTTCATTATTATTTAGAGTAATACTATCATCTTTCATTTTTCCAGTTCTGATTTCGGGACCCTGTGTATCAAGCATAATTCCAATCGGTTTTTTCAGTTCTTTTTCAATTTCTTTTATTAATTCTATTCTTTTTCCATGCTCCTCATGATCACCGTGAGAAAAATTTAACCGGGCTACATTCATCCCTGCTTCGGCTAATTTTCTCAATGTTTCTTTATCATTGGCAGCGGGTCCTAAAGTACAAACAATCTTTGTTTTTCTCATATTCAAGCCCCCAAACTATAATGATAATATCCTTGCTAAATTATATATATCCATATCTATACTTTTTTCTTTTTTTAAGGCTTTTTCAAGAGAAACATCAACTATATTATTCCGTTGACAGCTTACCATTCTACTTTCTTCTCCGCTTAATAATAGTTTAACTGCTTCAGCTCCCATTTGGGTAGATATTATTCTGTCTCTTGCTGTAGGCGAGCCTCCTCTTTGTAAATGGCCTAAAATTGTCACTCGAGTCTCAACTGATAGTTCGTTTCGGATATGATTACCAATAATAGTTCCTATATTTCTCTCATCACCAGCTTCTTCTTTTAATTCTTTGCCGGCACCTTCAGCCACTACTATTATATTATGTAGTTTTCCTCTTTCAAAACCGGCTTTACTGTTGTTGATAATATCATCCAAC
The DNA here is from genome assembly GCA_046482435.1 of Halanaerobiales bacterium. Classification (GTDB taxonomy): domain Bacteria; phylum Bacillota; class Halanaerobiia; order Halanaerobiales; family M55B127; genus M55B127. The sequence continues at coordinate 8,621 of JAWOEZ010000007.1, read as the reverse complement.
CTAAATTCGATTTCAGGAATCAAGATCGATTCAGCCCCACCAGCCATTCCTGTATAAAGAGCTAAATAACCTGCATCTCTACCCATTATTTCAACCACAAAAGTTCTTTCATGAGAAGTAGCTGTATCCCTAATTTTATTTAAAGCATCCAATACGGTGTTCATAGCAGTATCAAATCCTATACAAAAATCAGTCATAGCAAGGTCATTATCAATTGTAGCAGGTATTCCAATCACAGGGATGCCAAATTCTTCATTGATTAATTTTCCACCTGTTAAAGAACCGTTACCACCAATAATAATAAGACCACCTACATCAAACATATCAAGTTTTTTATATGCTTTTTTTCTGCCTTCTTTTGTTTCAAATTCTCTACATCGAGCAGTTCTTAATATAGTACCACCCCGATGTATAATATCACCCACAGATCTTCTAGTCATTTCAGTATAGTTACCATCTAATAATCCACTGAACCCATTATAAAAACCAATTACTTCTTTATTCCTATAAACAGCTGTCCTCACAACAGATCTAATTGCTGGATTCATTCCGGGAGCATCGCCGCCACTTGTTAGAACACCTATTTTTTCCACAAATTTTCCTCCTTGCTTTTAAAAAAATCACTAAAAATATATATCTCAAGAATATAATCTTTCTCAGTTAATGTCAAGAAATTAGTCTTTAAATGAATCTTCTTTAAACTATAATATATTTAATTTCATATCCAATCTTAAAAACTTTAAACTGCTGATCTCTTTAATGTTCTGGTATATAATATCTTTCATGGAGACTACACTCCTTTACTTAGAAGATGAAGTCTCTATTCTATTTTTATCTAAATAATTCCTGCTTTAAGTCTAAATTTTAATTAATATATTACATATTTATCCTCTGTTATAATCTCATTCAAATTATCAATTGTATTATTGTCTAAATTAATCCAGTATTCTTTATCGGTAATAATTTTTTTCTCATTATTATTAAAAATAACGGGATTATTCCCCTTATTATTCTTAATAAAGAATTTCAATTTATCTAAATTAGTAATTACAGAACCGGTTAAATCAATTTCCAATATGTTTTTATTCAAATCTAATATTTTGTTTGCAATTATACTCTCATCATCAGATAATCTTCCAATCACTAATATTACTCTTCCCTTAAATAAAACATCTGTAAAATTCTCATAGGTGTCTGGGAAGACAATTATATCGTTTGATGTATCCCAATCTTCTATCGTTACGAAAGCCATTAGGTTATTATTTTTCGTATAATGTTGGTGTACTTCTGTAATTCTTCCAGCAAAACACAACTTCTCTTTTCTATTTACGATACTATTGCAAGTAGCGTTAGTCAATTTTACTAACTTTTCACGATAATCATCTAAAGGATGCCCTGAAACATAAATACCCAAATATTCTTTTTCCTGATCTAACTTAATATCAAGATCAATTTCATCAATATCGGGATACTCTATATCAGTTTTAAAGAACTCTTCTTCCTTTTCAACCATATCAAAAAAAGAAGTTTGGTTTGTATTGACCCTTTTTTTATTATTTGAAACTTTTTCATAAATATCTTCATACTTGACTAGCAGTTGAGCTCTTTTTTGTCCTAGATTATCAAAACAACCTGATTTAATGAGGGCCTCGATTGTTTTAATATTAATCTTTTTTAAATCAACTTTGTCTAAAAAGTCCTGTAAGGATTTATAACCTTCTTCTTTTCTTGAATTAACAATAGTCTCTATTGAATTGGAACCAACATTTTTTATAGCTTTCAAGCCAAACCTAATGTCACCTTTATTATTTGGAACAAAATCATAGTAACTTTCATTTATATCAGGAGGTAATACAGTAAGCCCCATTTCTTTTGCTTCATTAATATATAGAGATACTTTATCCAAATTTTTCATAACAGTAGATAGAAGAGCTGCCATAAATTCAGGAGGATATTTAGCCTTTAAAAAAGCTGTCTGATAAGCCAATAATGCGTAAGCGGCACTATGAGATTTGTTAAACCCATAACCGGCAAAGTATTCCATCTGATCAAAGATCTCACTTGCAATGTTTTTTTCTATCCCGTTGTTTATAGCACCTTTCACAAATTTTTCTCTTTCTTTTTTAATGAGCTCTTCTTTCTTTTTACCCATCCCTCTTCTTAATAAATCTGCTTCTCCCATGCTATAATCAGCTAATTTACTAGCAATTTCCATAACCTGTTCTTGATAGAGAATCATACCATATGTTTCTTTTAAGATAGGTTTCAATTTAGGATGTAGATATTCGGGCTCTTTTTCTCCATGGCGACATTTAATATAATCATCTACTATATTACTTCCCAATGGACCAGGTCTTCCTAAAGCCAATAAAGCTATTATATCTTCAAATCTATCTGGTTTTAATTTTTTATTTAAATCTTGAAATAAGCGGGATTCCATTTGGAATATTCCTAGGGTTTGTCCCCGTTGAAGCATTTTATAAACTGACTGGTCATCTCGTGGAATATTTTCTATATCAAGTTTAAAATCTTTATTTTTTTCTATTAAATCTAAGGTCTTATTTATAATAGTTAAATTTCTCAAACCTAAAAAGTCCATCTTTAATAAACCCATTTCTTCTAAATCATCCATGGGTAGTTGGGTTATTACATTGTCATCCTGTAACTGTAAAGGAATAATATTTTCTAAATCATCGGGACCTATAATTACCCCCGCTGCATGGGTAGAAATATGACGTGGTAAACCCTCTATCTCTTTAGAAAAATCTATCAATTTTTTTACATCTTTATCATTTTTATAATTATTTTTAAGTTTTTCACTGTTTTGTACAGCATATTTTAAATTTATTCCATGTTGAGAAGGAATCAGTTTTGCAATTTTGTCAACTTTTTTATATGAAATATCTAGAGCTCTTCCTACATCACGGACAGCAGCTCTGGCAGCCATGGTGCCAAAAGTACCAATTTGAGCTACCCGCTCTTTTCCATAGCGTCTTTTTACATATTCAATAATTTCATCTCTTCTTTCATCAAAATCTATATCTATATCAGGCATTGTAACTCTTTCTGGATTCAAAAACCTTTCAAAAATTAAACCATATTTTAAAGGATTAATCCTTGTAATATCAAGTAAATATGAAACCAAACTTCCAGCAGCTGACCCTCGTCCAGGACCTACTCTAATATTATGATCATCAGCATACTTCATAAAATCCCAAACTATTAAAAAGTATGATATATACCCCATTTCTTCTATTACTTTAAGTTCGTGTTTCATCCTCTTTTCTGCTATTTCATTACCTTTTAATCCTTTTTCTTTTAAGCCCTCTTCACACAATGTTTTTAAATAAGAAACTTCATTATTTTTTTCGATATCTGGATAATTTGGTAGGAAAAACTTATCAGTTTCTAAATTCACATTTACTCTCTTACTTATTTTTAAAGTATTTTGATATGCTTTTTTTATATCGGGAAAAAGCTTATACATTTCTAAAGAACTTTTAAAATAATAATTATCATTGGGAAAGGTTAATCTGTTTTGATCATTAACCGTTGTCCCCGTTTGAAGAGCCAATAAAACATCATGAACTTCTGCATTTTCTTTACTTTTATAATGAACATCATTACTGACTACCAATGGAATATTTTCTTCATTAGAAATTTCTATTAAAGTGGAATTAACTTTCTTTTCTTCTGATAAATTATGGTCCATAAGTTCTAGAAAAAAATTTTCTTTCCCAAATATATTTTGATATTCTTCAATTTTACTTTTTATATCTTTTTTAGATTCATTTTGAAGAATTGCCTGTGATATCTCTCCCTGTAAACAGGCTGAAAGAGCGATAATCCCCTCCTGGTGATCATATAATAAATCTTTATCAACTCTCGGTTTATAATAAAAACCCTCTAACCATGAAGATGAAACAATTTTCATCAGATTATGGTAACCCTTATTATCTTCTGCTAATAAGACAAGGTGATATCTATTCCGCACAGATTTATCAAATCTGTCAGTCGGTGATACATATACTTCACATCCTATTATCGGATTTATATTATTTTTCTTTGCTTTTTTATAAAATTCATACATGCCATACAATACCCCATGGTCAGTAATTGCAACTGCGGGCATATTATATTTTTTTGCCTGTTGAATAAGGTTATCAACTCTTAAGGCCCCATCCAACAAACTATATTCAGTATGATTATGGAGATGTACAAATTTTTTAACCATATTATTCTCCCCGTTCTATTATAAAAGTTGATTAATTTTATAATTATTATTGTATAATTTCTAAAATATGTTATAATACAAGTAGATAAATATATGGAGGTGTAATTTGTGGAAAAAGAAGAAGTAAAAGATGTTCTAGATCAAATTCGCCCAGGTTTACAAGCTGATGGTGGAGATGTAGAACTTGTTGAAATAACTGAAGATGGTATAGTAAAAGTAAGACTTGTAGGTGCCTGTCATGGTTGCCCAATGTCTACTTTAACTTTGAAAAATGGAATAGAAAGAACATTAAAAAAGAAATTGCCTGAAGTTAAAGAAGTAGTAGCTGTATAATTTAATTATTATTAAACACTAAGCGCCCTTATTATAAGGGTGCTTTATTTTTATTCACCAGTATTTTCTTCTTCAATACCGAGTTCCAAATCCCCAAAAACTATTTTTTGTATATCATTAAGTAAAATATTAACTCTATATTCGGCCTGTAAATATTCTTTAATATCAGAATTCAATTCTATTAATTCTCTCAATTCTTCTAGTTTTTCTGTTTCTTCTTCACTTAAGTCTTCACCAGACATTTGTTTTGCTTGTAGCTTCATCTGCTCCTGTTGAAAATCCAACAACATTTCTTTTGTCTTTTCATTACTTAATACTTTTTTTCTTTTTTCTAAATATTTTTTATATTCTTCGGATCCCTTTATTTCTTTTGCCAAATTATTAGCTGTATCATATACAGACATCCTATATTCCTCCTTTTTACAAACTTATTTTCATTTTTTATAATATCATAAAAAAGTTCTCTTTAAAAATTTACTCTTCTTCAACATTCTCATCCCCATTACTTTCTGCCTGTTTAACTGCATCAACAGTAGAAGATAGGACCATATCATTTTCGTAAAAAATGTTTTCTTCCCCTACTAAATCAATGATCCCTAAGTCTTTTAATATTTGGTATTTCTTTTGATTTATCCCGGAAATTAATACTTCCCTATCTTCATCCTGTGCTCCTTTTATAAATTTCTTGAGCTCGTTAATGGAAGTAATATCTATATTATCAATATTTCTTAACCTTAATATATAACCACAACCGGCATCTGAAACATGTTCTAATTTATATTTGAAACTGTCGGCGGAACTAAATGTAAAGTCTCCTACCAAATCCAATATCACATATTCATCGTCTTTAATTTCCTCCGGTACGGTCTTGACAATCTTTGAATGTGAATCCTCATCATATTTTAAATGCCCTACTTTTGCTTCAGAACTATCCTTGAGAACCGTAAATAGGGATAAAATTACTCCCAGATAAACCGCATACTCAATCCTGGGGGTACTAATGGTTGCCAAAAATGTTAAACTAAAGATCAATGTATCTGCTTTGGTCGCTTTGACTAATTCTTTGATTTCACTAATATCTATCATATTATAAGCCACTAGCAACACTAGACCCGCTAAAGCAGCTATAGGTATATATTCTATAAAAAAGTTGAAAAATAAGATAAATACTAAAATAGATAAGGCAGAAATCAATTCAGAAACTCTGGTTCTTGCACCTGCTTGATAATTGGCAAAGGTATTTGTAAAAGATGCCGAACTCGCAAACCCATTAAAGAATGATAATCCAAAATTCATTAACCCCTGGCTGATAAACTCTTTGTTTATATCCAGTTCTTCCTGGGCACGGTTTGAAATTGATTTAACAACCGCTAAGGTTTGTATTAAACCAACTATTGCAACTGCCAATGCTTTAGTTGAAATATTTATTATATAATTCGGACTAAGATTAGGTATGTTTAACTTAAAACTGCTTAAATTTAATTTACCAACCGTATTAATCGAATTTTCGAAGTTGAAGATAATAACAATTAACGTTGCAAATAAAACACCTAATAAATAAGAGGGGAAATCATACTTACTCTCTTTAATTAAAAATATAGTTGAAATTGTTATAACTCCTATTAATAAGGCTAGATAATTTATTGAACCCATATTTAAGTATAGTTGATACATTTCTATAAATACATTATAAGTTCGTCCGGTACTTACCCCTATGAAGTTTTTAATCTGACCGATTCCTATTATAATCGCGGCTCCAGAGGTTAAGCCTACTATTACCGGGTGTGAAACATATCTTACAAGTTTGCCAAAATTTAATATTCCTGCCAAGATCTGAAAAATACCTACGAGGAACGTTAATAATATAACCATTTCTAAATATCTATTATCCTGAACATAATTAAGGTTACTTGCTATCGCCAATGCCATCAGGTTAGTTGGGCCTACAATAATATAGCTCGATTTCCCTGTGATAGTTGATATAATCTGAGAAATTATTGAAGTATAAAGTCCGTAAATTGGATTTAATCCAGCAATAAGGGCATAAGCCATATTTTGTGGTATACATAAAGTAGCCACTGATAAACCTGAATATATATCAGATTTAAAATAATTATTTTTGTAACTTTTGATTGTATCTATAATATTTTTGCCATTTTTCTTTTTCATAATACCACCAATTTTATTTGAAAAATAGTTTCCCTAAAATAGACCTTTTAATATCAACTGCTTCATAAGCACAAAGTTCTTGGCAACAATAACATCTTATACATGCATTAAGATCAACTTCAGGATAATCATCTAATTCAATCGCTTCTGCAGGACAATTAATGGCACAATCCCCACATTTTACACATTGGTTTTTATTAAATACAGGCCTTGGTTTTAATAACTTATTAACTATATTAGCTAAAAATGAAGGAAGGTTATTAACATTTCTTGTATCCGCTTCATTTATTTCTGGTACCTTTGTATTTTTTGCAGGTATTAATTTATCTCTATATAATATTAGTTCATCAAAACTACCAATTAACCCTTTTTGTTTTGCTTGATTTATTGTAGGAATATTTTCGGGTTTTATGTCAAATAGATGAGCCCCCGCAATATCTAGAGAAAAACAGGAGGGACTTCCCATTATATATCCAAACCTTCTTTTCTTACCAGCAGAGGGTCCTGCTCCTTCCATTCCAACCACTGCATCCATTATATTTATTTGAGGGGATATATATCTTGCTAAATCCACCAGCATCAAGGCGAAATTATCCGCTTCCGGCATTCTCAAATGATATTCAGCTTTTTTCATACCAGAAATAGTTCCAAATAAATTTTTGACTGACCCCGTGTATTTCATGAAAGAATGAGTTTTTAATTTAGACATATTTATAATTAAATCTGCATTTAAAATAAAATCGCATACTTCAAAAGTCTTTACTAAAAACCCTTCTTTAAAAGATATCTTCGTAGATGAAGTATTATAATTCAAACTTACTTTTTCAATTTCTGCAAGTTCAAAAAAGCCTGTTTTCTTATAAATCCTCTGGAGCCTGTTTTCATTGAATGGGCCACCAGGACTGTCCCCTATAACAATCTTACAATCAATTTTCTTTAATTTATCAATTACCTGCTTAATTAATTGAGGATGAGTAGTAACTACTTGATCCGGACCTTTCCCCAGTAACATATTCGGTTTTATGACAACAGTATCCCCGGGGTCTAAATAATTTTCAATATTTCCTAATTTTTGAAAAATATCTTTGAGAGAACTCTTAATTTTTTCTTCTTCATAAGTTTCACATTTACTTACTACTACCGAATTATTTTCCATATTAACACCTAATTTCTCTTTTTTCACCACTATTTAATTAATAATAGCACAGCATTAGTTGATATTCAATTTTGTTTTATCTAATGATAGTGTCAAGTTGCTTTTGGATTTTAAATAAAGCTTCCTATTACTTGATATCTACCCTAAGGATATATATTACTAGATAGATTTAGACGAAGTTTTGTAATTAAGTTTCCACCTCTGAGGTAACACTGATTCGTCTCGGGAGGTCTACAACCCCATTATCCCTAGTTTGACTAACAAGTTCGAGAATACATCTATATTTAAAATTTTTTCTTAAGATCTTAAGACCACGATTAATGTCACTATTAACAATATATTGGCCCGATTTTAAAAAAGATCCCTTGTACTTCTACGAGATTTATCATAATTACTTTTATTTAATCTCACTAAATCAAAAGAACTGCAGCCACTTGTATATGATTAATTAACCCTAACAGCTTTAATACCTTCTAATTCAGCCTTATACTCTATCATATTGATTGATCTCTAAATAGGTATTTGAACAAAAGAGATATTAGTATAATTTTGTTTAATGTATTTAATATTAACGATAATAACAGTACCTACCTTATTATCTAGAGCAATATTATCAATTTTTCTACTTGCTTTATGAAGGTAATCTAATACATAATATCTTTTTTTAATCCTAAGTGATTTAAGCTTAAAAGAGTTTTTTGTCTTTAATTCTAATAACATAGTTAGTAA
>JAWOEZ010000096.1:0-10891 GCA_046482435.1 Halanaerobiales bacterium | reverse complement strand
TTCTATATTAATGATAAACCAACCGGAGCTGTTGTAGGACAGCAGCCCTTTGGAGGAGCCAGAAAATCGGGCACAAATGATAAAGCAGGCAGTCAGTGGAATTTAATGAGATGGGTTTCTCCAAGGTCCATCAAAGAAAATTTGAATCCACCGATAAGTTATAAGTATCCATTTATGAAAGAAGAATAAGGGTTTGAATACTAAATATTCAGGGGTCCTAGCACTATGCTCCTGAATATTTTTTTTAACTAATTAAAGGTTTTTAATATTTGTTATTGAAATAATGATTTGGTTGATGTATTATTCAAATATGAGTTTATGCATACATTAATAAAAATTAAAATTACTATATTTTAAGGAGCTGATTTGATGCCGAACAAGGGTAAGGTTAAAATTACTCATCCAGAACGTTGTAAGGGCTGTGATATTTGTGTTATGTACTGTCCTACAGATATTCTGGAGGTAAAAGATGGACAAATAACCATTACCGATATTGATAATTGTATTGGCTGCTATAATTGTGAATTAAGTTGTCCGGACTTCGTACTAGAGGTGGTGGAAGAAGATGAAGAACAAACCGAAATTACTACAGGGTGATGAAGCAGTAGTAGAAGGTGCTATAGCTGCAGGAGCAAAATTTTTTGCTGGCTATCCGATAACTCCAGCCTCCGAGATCGCCGAAGGCCTGGCTGAAAAATTACCAGCCTATGGAGGTAAGTTTATCCAGATGGAAGATGAGTTAGCAAGTATGGCCTGTGTAATTGGTGCTTCCTTAAGTGGACTGAAATCGATTACTGCTACAAGCGGCCCTGGTTTTTCATTAAAACAGGAAAATCTAGGACTGGGGATGATGATTGAAGCCCCTTGTGTAGTTGTTAATGTGCAAAGAGTTGGTCCTTCAACCGGTCTTCCTACTTCACCTTCACAGGGTGATGTAATGCAGGCTAAATGGGGAACACATGGTGACCATCCCGTGATTGCGCTTGCCCCTTCTTCAGTTAAAGAGACTTTTGAATTAACAGTAAAAGCTTTTAATTTTGCAGAAAGGTTTAGAACCCCTGTCATACTATTATTAGATGAAATTGTTGGACATATGAGAGAAAAGGTTGTTTTACCTGCAGGGGATGAGATAGAAATCTGGGATCGTAAAAAACCTGAAAAAGGCCCAGAAGATTTCAATCCATATGAAGAAACAGAAGATCATATCCCGCCGATGCCCGACTATGGTACCGGTTATAGATATCATACTACCGGCCTTTTCCATGATAAAACAGGGTTTCCACGTGGAACTAATCAAGATGCTAAAAAATTAATGGATAGGTTAATGGCCAAGATAGAAGCCAACATGGATATAATAAGTCTGTATGAAGAAGATATCAGAGAAGATGATGATGTTATTGTCCTTGCCTATGGATCAACGATGCGTTCAGCAATTAACGCGGTTAGTAAGGCGAGGGAAAATGGCATCAAGACAGGTTGGATAAAACTGCAAACCCTCTGGCCGTTTCCGGAAGAATATATTAAAGAGGTAAGTAAGAATGCAAAAACAATTATCGTACCGGAGTTAAATAGAGGTCAGTTAATAAAAGAAGTTAAAGAACACGTATTTGGAGATGCAGATCTTTATGGAATCAACAAATATGACGGTACTTTAATTAAACCAGATGAAATCCTTAATAAGATTAAGGAGGTCAAATAGATGAAGTATGATATAGATCAATATCTAAGAGAAGACAAGTTACCACATATTTGGTGCCCGGGCTGTGGCCATGGTACAATAATGGGTAATTTAGTTAGGGCGATTGACAAGGCAGAATTAGACCCTGATAAAACAGTTGTAGTTTCAGGGATCGGTTGTTCTGGTCGTGCTACAGGCTATATGAACTTTGATACCTTACACACCACACATGGCAGGGCAATTGCCTTTGCGACTGGAATAAAGCTCGCTAACCCGGAATTAAATGTAATTGTAATTACTGGTGATGGCGATGGGGCTGCCATCGGTGGTAACCATTTAATCCATGGAGCCAGGAGAAATATAGATTTAACTGTAATTTTAATGAATAATCATATCTATGGGATGACAAGTGGACAGTTTTCACCGATGACACCAACTGGAGCTAATGCTACTACAACACCTTATGGGAACATTGACCAAAACTTTGACTTGGCCGAATTGACAAAAGCCTCAGGGGCCTCATTTATTGCCCGAGGAACAGCATTTAATACCCGACAGCTTATTGAAATCTTCGAAGATGGCTTACTTCATAAGGGATTTTCTTTTATAGAAGCTATCAGTCAATGTCCTGTTAATTATGGACGTAGAAATAATATAGACACAGCGGTTGAGATGTTAAAGTGGCAAAAGGAAGCGGCTGTTAATATTAAAAAATGGGATAAATTATCTGAGGAAGAGAAAAAAGATAAGTTCCCAACCGGAATAATATATCAAGAAGAGAAACGCGAATACACAGAAATGTATCAAGAAATTATAGATTCTGTTCAGGAGGAGGCCTAACCATGGATAGATTTGAAATTAGATTAAGTGGGGCCGGAGGCCAGGGCATGATATTAGCAGGTATTATAATTGCTGAAGCTGCCCTGCATGAAGAGGGTTTAAATGTTACTCAGACTCAGTCTTATGGACCTGAATCAAGAGGTGGGGCCAGTCGGGCTGAGGTAGTATTAAGTAATGATGTCATTGATTTTCCAAAGGTCATTAAACCCGATATTTTAGTTTCTTTAACTCAGGAGGCTTATGATAAATATAATGAGGATGTAAAAAATGAGGGCATCATAATCGTAGATGATAGTATAGAAACCGATCAAAAAAAAGTTAAAACCTATAAATTACCTATTTTTGAGAAGGCTATTAATGAAGTAGAGATGAAGCTAACTGCCAATATTATGGTGTTAGGAATTTTAGATAAACTACTAAGCCAAATTAGAACTTCGTCTTTAAGAAAAGCTATTAAAAAAAGAGTGCCTGAGAATACAACTGCAGTAAATATGGAAGCATTTACTGTGGGTCAAAAACTGGCAGAAGGAGGGAATATCGGTGAGTGAAAAAGATCTAGAAAAAAGTCAAGAAGAATGGAATGAAAAAAAATACAAAAATACTGTAGATAGGTTTGGAGAAAGAAGAGATGAATTTAAATCTGATTCTGATAGACCTATAAAACCATTATACACTCCTTTAGATGTCGGAGATATAGATTATCAAGAGAAAATAAATTTCCCGGGGCAGTTTCCCTTTACAAGAGGGGTCTACCCCACAATGTATCGCAGTAAACTTTGGACTATGAGACAGTATGCTGGTTTTGGTAATGCTAGAGAAACCAATGAAAGATTCAGGTATTTATTGGAACAAGGCCAAACTGGTTTAAGTGTTGCTTTTGACCTCCCAACTCAGATTGGTTATGATTCAGACCATTCTCTTGCGAGAGGAGAGGTCGGTAAAGTAGGAGTTGCAATCGATACCCTTGCAGATATGGAAGTGCTTTTCGATCAAATTCCTTTAGATGAGGTTAGTACTTCGATGACAATAAATTCCCCAGCTGCAATTCTATTAGCCATGTATATGGTAGTTGCAGAAAAGCAGGGAGTTAGTTCAAAAAAATTAGCTGGTACAATCCAAAATGACATCTTAAAAGAATATATTGCACGTGGTACCTATATATTTCCACCAGAACCTTCACTTAGAATTATTACCGATATTTTTGACTATTGTTCTAAAGAGATGCCCAGGTTTAATACAATTAGTATCAGTGGTTATCATATCAGAGAAGCCGGTTCAAATGCTGTTCAGGAACTGGCCTTTACGATTGCAGACGGAATAGAATATGTCCAGGCTGCAGTTGATATAGGAATGGATGTAGACCAGTTTGCACCCCGGTTATCATTTTTCTTTAATGCTCAGATGGACTTCTTCGAAGAGGTTGCTAAATTCAGGGCTGCCCGTAGGTTATGGGCCGAGATAATGGTAGATAGGTTTAAGGCTGAAAAAGATAAATCTAAGATGTTAAGATTCCATACCCAAACTGCGGGTTCTGCTTTAACAGCCCAGCAGCCGATGAATAATATTATGAGAGTGACTTTACAGGCCTTATCATCAGTTTTAGGAGGTACTCAATCACTTCATACTAATTCTTATGACGAAGCATTAGGCCTTCCCACAGAAGAGTCTGTAAAAATCGCCCTAAGAACTCAACAGGTATTAGCCCATGAATCGGGTGCAGCAGACACTATAGACCCGATGGCAGGTTCATATTATGTAGAATCATTAACAGACCGTTTTGTAAAAGAAGCTAAAGAATATATCAATAAAATTGATGAATTAGGCGGAATGGCTCAAGCTATTGAATCAGGTTATGTCCAGAGAGAAATTCAAGAAAGTGCTTATCAGGTACAGAAAAAGATAGAAAATAATGAGAAAGTTGTGGTCGGAGTTAATAAATTCAAGGAAGAAGAAAAGAAAAAAGAAGATAATCTATTAAAGGTGGATCCCGAAGTTGAGAACCAACAGATGAAAGGTTTAAAAAACATTAAAGAAAAAAGAGATGAAAAAGAAGTTAATGACGCTTTAGAAAAGGTTAGAAAAGCAGCAAAAAGTGAAGGAAATTTAATGTACCCAATTATTGAAGCGGTAAAAGCTTACGCTTCAATTGGAGAAATCAGTGATGTATTAAGAGATGAATTCGGCGAATATGAAGCACAATATATTTAGAGAGGGGGCCTGTTATAGTGGATAAAAAGATTAAAGTACTAATAGCCAAACCGGGCTTAGATGGTCATGATAGAGGTGCAAAAGTAATAGCCCGAGGACTAAAAGAAGCAGGGATGGAAGTTGTTTATACAGGTTTAAGACAGACTCCGGAACAGATTGTAAGAAGTGCTGTCCAGGAAGATGTTGATGTGATTGGTTTAAGTATTCTTTCAGGGGCTCACACTCATCTATTTCCTGAAATCATGAAACGTCTTGAAGAATCAGACCGGGAAGATATCAAAGTTATTGCTGGTGGTATTATACCAGAAGATGACCATAAAGAATTAAAGGAACTTGGTATCGAAGCTGTTTTTCAACCAGGTACTCCTATTTCTGAAATCGTAGATTTTATTGAAAACGAGGTAAAATAATAATGACTAATGATATAGATAGACTGTATGCAGAAATCCAAAAAGGGAATGAAAATATAATTGCTCAGGCTATTTCTATGGTAGAAGATGGTACAAAAAATGCTTTAAATTTAATGAAAAAAATATATAAAAATGTGGAACCTGCATACATGGTTGGAATATCTGGTCCGCCGGGTTCAGGTAAAAGTACTCTAACTCAGAGGATAGTCCAACTCTGGAGAAAGCAAAATAAAAAAATTGGAATTATCGCAATTGATCCTACCAGTCATTTTACCGGAGGAGCCCTTTTAGGAGATAGAGTGAGAATGAATGAAATTTCCACTGATCCGGATGTTTTCATTAGAAGTATGGCAACACGAGGGTCCTTAGGTGGACTTAATTCTTCTATTTATGATACGGTTTTGATATTTTCACTGGCTGGATTTGATTATATAATCATTGAAACAGTGGGCGTGGGACAAAACGAAATAGATATTGTAAAATTGGCAGATACAACAGTTTTCGTAACAGTACCTGAGGCCGGAGATGAGATTCAAGCCTACAAGGCGGGGCTGATGGAGGTCGGCGATATATTTGTGGTAAACAAAGCTGACCGACCTAATTCAAAGCAAATGGTGTTAACAATAGAACAGCTAGTTTCTTTTAAAGATGAAAAAAAAGAATGGAAACCTCCGGTTTTATCTACTAATGCCTTGAAAAATGAAGGTATTATTGATATAAAAGAAGGGGTCAAGAAACATCATGAGTACTTGATAGAAAATAAGTTATTAAAAGAAAACCGAAAACAGGTAATTAAAGCGCAAATGATAAATTTAATGGAAAAAACTTTAAATGAAAAATACATAAGACCCATCCTGGAAGATGAAGAGTTTAAAGAACATATTAAACTAATTTATGAGAAAAAGAAAGATCCTTATACAACAGTGGAGGAATTGATGCCTTTTGATTAAAGGGGGATTTAACAAATGAAAATTGACCATATTGGTATTGCTGTAAAGAGTATCGATGAATCACTCAAATTTTATAAAGATGTATTAGGATTGGAATTCAAGGGTAGCGAGCGACTTGATGAGCGAGGATTAAAGGTGGCTTTTTTAAAAACAGGAGAAAGTGATATTGAACTTTTAGAATCTACTTCTGAAGATAGCAATATCCATAAATTTATAGAGAGTAAAGGAGAAGGTATCCACCATCTTGCTCTAGAAGTTGAGAATGTAGAAGAGAAAAAAGAGAGTATGGAAGATAAAGGCACAAAATTTATTGGAGAAGCCAGTATCGGAGCAGGCGGTAAAAAGATAGTATTTATACATCCCAAATCTACAAATGGTGTACTGATGGAATTATGTAAACATTTAGAAGCTGAAAACGGAGAATAAGATCTACTATATAATCTCTTAGAAGAATCAGGATTATAGATGTCATAATTTTTAATTAATTTAGAAATTATATTTGAAGTTTAAAAATCAATACACTAAAGTATTTAATTTTAGAAAGCTAAATAAAGGAGGGGGAGAATATACATATAAAATTAAAATAATTTTAAGGGAAATACTGCTCGAGAGGCTTGTCTAAGTTATTAATAAATTTTATGAATTATATAGATTTTAATTTAAAAAGGTTAGTTTAAATGGGAGTGAATTTAAATTGTCAAAAACAAAATATAATCCTTATAGTGAATTTTTATTAACTGTAGACGAAGCAGGTCGAAAACTAGGATTGCCAAAAGATGATTATAAAATTTTAGAGAAACCAGAAAGAGAATTAAAGGTTTCCATACCGATTGAAAAAGATGACGGTAGTGTAGAAGTATATGAGGGGTACAGAGTTCAACATTGTAACTCAAGAGGTCCTTATAAAGGTGGTGTTCGTTACCATCCTGATGTAAATATTGATGAAATAAAAGCTTTAGCTGGTTGGATGACTTTAAAATGTTCTTTGGTTGATATTCCTTATGGTGGGGCTAAAGGTGGAATCCAATGTAATCCCAGTGAATTATCACAGACAGAATTAAAAAAGATCACCAGAAGGTATACTACCATGATAGAACCTATTATAGGTATCGACAGAGATATTCCCGCTCCAGATGTGAATACAAATGCACAGATTATGAGTTGGATATATGATACTTATAGTATGATTAAAGGCCATAATATTCCGGGGATAGTTACTGGGAAGCCTCGTATTATTGAAGGTTGTTTGGCCCGTGAAGGCGCTACCGGCCGAGGTGTTATGATAACAGTTGAGAATCTTTTCAATAAATTAAAAAAAGATCTAGAAGGTACCACAATTGCTATTCAAGGTTTTGGAAATGTCGGACAGGTTGCAGCCGAACTGCTGCAGGAAAAAGGATGTAAGATAGTTGCGGTAAGTGATGTTGCAGGTGGTTTATATAATGAAGAAGGTTTAGATATAGTTAAATTAAGAGATTTTGTTGGTACAAACCGAACTCATCTATCGGAAATAGAAAAAGATAATGAAACCCAAAATATTTCTAATGAAGAACTACTGAAATTGAATGTTGATATTTTAATTCCAGCTGCTTTAGAAAATCAGATTACCAAAGAAGTTGCAAATGAGTTGAAAGCAGATTATGTTGTAGAAGCTGCTAATGGACCAACTACAAGAGATGCCGATCTAATATTAGATGAAAGAAATATTACAGTTATGCCTGATATTTTAGCTAATGCAGGCGGAGTTATAGTTTCTTATTTTGAATGGGTCCAAAATAAAGAATCTGCTAGATGGGAAGATGAAAAGACGAACCGAAAGCTAAGGTATCTATTAACAGAAGCCTTTGACCAAGTTTGGAATACCTATGAAGAAAAACAGGTTTCATTCAGAATGGCAGCTTATATGGTAGCTTTAAATAGAATAGTTGAAACCAAAAAAATTAGGGGCATTTTTCCATAAAACAGGTGTGAAACTGACTGCCTAAAAAAATTTTGCCGGGCAGATTATAACTAAAATGTAATATATTTTTAATAATTAGGGGGAAACTTAAAAATGGCCGATTCAACTGTTTATGAAAATGTGTTAACACAGCTTGATAATGCGGCAACCGTTTTAGACCTTGATCCACAAGTAAAAGAATTACTACAGGAGCCAATGCGGACTTTATCAGTTTCCATTCCAGTTAAGTTGGATGATGACAGTATTCATGTCTTTAAAGGATTCCGCTGTCAGCACAATGATGTATTAGGTCCGACAAAAGGTGGGATAAGATTTCATCCCCAGGTTTGTGAGGATGAAGTTAAGGCTTTAGCTGCCTGGATGACCTTTAAATGTTCATTGGTTGGAATTCCTTATGGGGGAGCAAAAGGCGGTGTTTTAGTAAACCCCAAGGACCTCTCTCGAAATGAGTTAGAAAGGTTATCTAGGGGTTTTATTCAAGCTATATCACCTATTATTGGCCCCGATAAAGATATACCGGCTCCTGATGTTTATACCGATGCCCAGGTAATGAGTTGGTTTATGGATGAATTTTCTAAATTAAAAGGTGTCAATACTCCCGGACTTGTTACTGGTAAACCAGTTGTATTGGGTGGATCATTTGGCCGCCATTCTGCAACAGCACGAGGAATCATGTATACAGTTAGAGAAGCTGCAAAAGCAATAGGTCTTGATCTTAATGGGGCAACAGTTGCTGTGCAAGGTTATGGTAACGCAGGTAGTTTTTCGGCTAAGTTTTTAAATGAATTGGGATGTAAGATTGTTGCAGCGAATGATTCAAAAGGCGGTATATATTGTGAAGCCGGATTTAATCCGGTTGAAGTTGCAAAACATAAGGAAGAAAGCGGAAGTGTTAAAGATTTTGTGGGTTGTGAGGAAATTACAAACGAAGAACTCCTCAGAATGGATGTTGATGTATTAGTTCCTGCCGCCTTAGAAAACCAGATCACAAAGGATAATGCGGATCAAATTCAAGCTCGGATGATAGCCGAAGCTGCTAACGGCCCTACTACTCCAGAGGCAGATGAAATATTATTTAAAAAGAAGATTATGATTATTCCAGATGTTTTAGCTAATGCAGGGGGCGTTACAGTATCATATTTCGAATGGGTTCAGAACTTAGCTAACTATTATTGGTCAAAGGAAGAGGTAGATAGAAAATTAGAGGATATCATGGTTGATGCTTTTGAAAAGGTATATAATACTCATGAGGAACTAAATGTTAATATGAGAGTATCTGCTTTTATAGTTGCAATCAGAAGGTTAACAGAAGCAATGGAAGCTAGAGGCTGGGTTTATAACGGTGATAAAAAGTGTTAGAGCGATAATATTAAAAAAGAGCCATTTTGGGCCCTTTTTTAATCTAATTAATTATTTTAATATTATATATATTAATAAAACAAAGTAGTAACACAAGGAGGCAGAAATAGTGGCCAAAATAAAGTTGACTGAAACTATCTTAAGAGATGGACATCAATCATTATTAGCAACAAGAATGGGTACAGAAGAAATGCTGCCTGTGATAGGTGAAATGGATAAATTAGGTTACCATTCCATGGAAGTCTGGGGAGGAGCAACTTTTGATAGTTGTATAAGATATTTAAATGAAGATCCCTGGATTAGACTCCGTAGGTTCAAAGAAAAAGCTAAAAAAACCCCACTTCAGATGCTATTGAGAGGGCAGAATATATTAGGTTATAAGCATTATCCAGATGATGTGCTTGAAAAGTTTATAGAAAAATCAATCGAAAATGGGATAGATATAATAAGGATTTTTGATGCTTTAAATGATGTACGTAATCTCAAAAAAGCAATTGAATTTACTAATAAATACGGGGGACATGCTCAGGGTACTATAGTCTATACAACCAGCCCGTTACATGATGTTGAGCATTATTTAGAAACAGCTAAAACGGTAGAAGAGATGGGGGCAGATTCTTTATGCTTAAAAGACATGGCTGGTCTATTAGCTCCTTTTGAGGCATATAATTTGATAACTAAATTAAAAAATGAAATTGATATCCCTATTCAACTACATGCTCATAATACAACCGGCTTAGGTTCGATGACCTATCTTAAAGCAGCTGAAGCGGGTGTAGATGTGATTGATACTGCTTTATCAGCCTTGGGGTCGGGAAGTTCTCAACCTCCCACAGAACCTTTTATATATTTATTTAGAGACAGTGAATATGATACTGGTATTGATTTTGATAAGGTGAATGAAATCAATGAACACTTCCGGGGTATTAGAGATAAAAAGAAAGAATTTCTTGGTTCTTTTGGTGTAGATCCACGCGTTCTTAAAAGTCAAATCCCGGGTGGAATGCTTTCTAATTTAAGAAACCAGTTAAAAGATCAAAATATGTTTGATAAATATGATGAAGTTCTTAATGAAGTACCTAAAGTAAGAGAAGAAATGGGTTTCCCTCCTTTGGTTACTCCTACCAGCCAGATTATAGGAATTCAAGCTGTATTTAATGTGGCAACTGAAAAAAGATATAGTGTAGTTTCTAAAGAAATTAAAAATTATATAAAAGGAGAGTACGGTAACCCACCGGGACCTATTGATGAAAAACTGAAGGAACAAATTTTAAAAGATGAAAGTGTAATTGAAGGAAGATATGCCGACCATTTAGAACCGGCATTAGATGATTATAGAGCAGAAATAAAGGAATATATCCAAAAAGAGGAAGATGTTTTAACTTATGCACTCTTTCCATCTGTTGCTAAAAAGTTTTTTGAAAAGAGAAAAGGTTAAATTGTAAGGGGGAATAATATTGGAATTAAGTCCTAATAATCAGGAGAA
>JAWOEZ010000090.1:0-3956 GCA_046482435.1 Halanaerobiales bacterium | reverse complement strand
TCCATTACAACTTCCAGAGCCTAAGACTGGAGAAGTATCCTAGGGTGTATGTCGAACACTCAACACAGGACATAGTTCATCTGCCTTCACCTTCGAGAAGACATCACTAAAGCTAATCTCCTACTTCACTTATGAGCTTTTTCAAGCTCCCTCCTAATCTTGTTTTTGATTAGGGTGGAGTAGTTGACTATTGTCCAGTTTTGTTTTGTCATCTGAGATTAATAGATCATCTTTTTTAATTTTTATAAGACTCATTCCTTATTTTATTTTCAAATACTTCTTTTAATTATCTTATTTCTTCTTTTTGACGTGGAAAAGAAAATATTCATCATCTTCTATTTTTAGATCATCAAATCCATAAGTCCAACTCATCAATCTTAATACCTCATCAGTCGGAATTGGCTCCTTTTGTTCATGGCCTATTTCCTTATGGTGTTTATCTAGTTCCGCTCTTGTTTTAGAATGTACTATTAAAAAACTTCCCCCCAGTTTTAAGTTTTTATGGGCGTTTTTAAAGATCATGTCTATCTTCTGGAGATGAGGTATGGTATCAAAAACAATAACAAAGTCAAAATTCTTATCCAACTCTATATTTTTTTCGAAATCAATCCTTCTAAGATCTACATCCGGATACTTTTTTGAAAATTCTTCAATCATTTTAGGTGAAATATCTATACCTACATAGTCTTTTAAATTGTGTTTTTCCAAAATAGAATATAGGACCCCTGTTCCGGTTCCAACATCTAATACAGACTTGTTTTTACCCATTTTATATTTTTTTATAACATCCTTTGCTACTTTAATGCTTCTTTCAGATATATTTTCATTCCATTCTTTTGCCTCTTGATCAAAAAACTTTTCCTCTTCCTTTTTACTCTCATCCAACGGGTTCTCCTCCTATCTTTAATAAAACGAGTTTTAAAATATTTTTAGTCTTTGCCTATTTTTTACTGCTTTCCAAATTCATAATTATAGCTTTCTGGACATGAAGTAAATCTTTTTTAGCTTCATATCCTATAAAATAATCTGAATTTAAGATCTCAGTGCTTATCTCATGACCTCTGATGAAAGGCGGACAGGGATTAACTATACAGTTCTCTTTCGCATATTTTATGCTATCCATATTAATTTGATAATCAATGAATTTTTCGTTTATATCATCACCAGGAGGCCAACCATCTGTTAAAATAATATTTGCTCCTTTCATCCCTTTTTCCATGTCATTTACAATATTGATTTCCCCTTCTGAGTGTTCTTTAGCATAGTTATAAATCTTTTGATCTACTTCATAACCTGCCGGGCAAATCTGAGTTAAATTCAAATCTAGAACTGCAGCTGCATTAAACCAGGAATTAGATATATTTGCTCCTTCGCCTACAAATACAAATTTCCAATGGTTTAGATTACCTCTTGTCTCATAAAAAGTGAAAAGGTCACTCAGTACTTCACAGGGATGGTATTTACCTGACATCGCATTAACAACTGAAAAATTAGCTACTTCAGCTGTTTTCTCTATTCTTTTATGACTGGAAGCTCTAATTATTAAATAATCTATCCAGTTATTTAGATACCTCACCTTGTCTTCAAGTAGTTCTTTGTCATCAAGGTTAATTGAGATATTAAGAGTATGGGCGCCAAGTTGTCTCAAGCCACTTTCAAACGAAATTCTGGTTCTCAAACTTGTTGGTGGAAAAGACGTCACAACTGTCTTATTTAATAAAGGTGCAAGGTCATTTCCGTTATGGTTTTTTATTTTTATTCTTTTAGCATCAGCGAAGATCTCATATATGTCATTTTTATCTAAACCTTTAATTGTTATTAAATCTTTCATATCATATCCCTCTAATTTATTAAATTTTTTGAAATTAATATATTATCCATCAATCTTATTACTGGACTTAAAAACGACTCAAGTTTTCAACCTTGATGATGGCTTAATTCTTCCTGATAATATTCTTTAGAAGCAAAGTCCCATATTCTGATATTACCTGAATCAAGCACTGCTATCCTATTTTCTAGATCATCAGCATATACTTTGGTTACATAAATCCTTTTTTCTTCGTTTATAAATTTATAGCCCGCTAACTTTAGTTTTTCAATTATTTCCTTATCAGAAGAATAATCACCTTCATACATTTCATAGACAGAGCCTTCTTCTATCTTTTCAAGATTAAATTCATCAACTATTGACATTTTAAAATCCTCCCTCTTTAATTTTTATATTCAGGTTGAACAAAAAGGCTACTTACATCGGCTCCTCCAAAAAAATTAAATACCCTTTATTTAAATTATTAGCTGCCAGCCTAATATAATTATCCATCGATTAAGTATAATAACTAGAGGTCCTAACTAAAGTTCGTTGCTCATTTCCAGGTTCTCTTATAAATATATTTTGTATTCAGGCATTTTGTGGAGACCACTGCCTTTTTTATTTTTAAGATTCGAGATGAATTTATATATATCTTTTAGATAATCTATTAGAATTATAGGATCATAATGGCTGGATAATATACATTTCATATTATTATATCGCTTCATTACTTTTTCAAAAAAATTGTAAATATTTTCAAGGTTAATATTATCCGAATTCAGGTGTCGTGGCCCTTTATACAATAAAATCTCCTGAAAAAAGATAACCATTCCTCATCTCATAAAACAAAGATGATCATCAGTGTGACCCGGTGCAGCGATCACCTCTATTTCTCTATTCCCTATTTCAAAGCTATTTCCTCCCTCTAATTCTATACCTCTATTAGAAGTTTCAAGAGAAAATTGATCAATATTGAAATCGAGAGGTAATAATTCTTTGTCCACATCTCTGATAACCTTTTTTCAAATCCTTTCTATAGGTTCTTTAACTCCATTTTTGAAATAGTAATTAGCCTTTGGACTAAGATAAACCCCTTTAAATTTATCAGTATTACCAATATGATCGCAGTGCATATGGGTTATTAACAACTTCGCCTTCTTGTTATCAATTTTATTTAAAACACCTTTTATATTATAAATACCTATCCCTCAGTCAATTAGGAGATTATATTGATCTCCTATTAAATAGTATGAATTAAACTCTTCCCAGTGCTGCTTTTCACTTATTATATAGGTTTGTTGATCTAACTTTTCTATTTCAAACCAGTCCAATCCGGTCACTCCTCATATAATATAATTATTTTATCGGAATATTGGTAGTACAGGGTAAATCAACACAGCATTTACCGCAGACATCTGTAATATCTAAATCACGGTGGTAATCTATATTTTCCAGACAGATATCATAACAGATAAATCTATTAAAACTTTCGCGTTTGAGGGCCTGGGTTACACAACGATCAGCACAGACCCCACAGCTGCCCCGCTTTTTATATAGACAGTATTCCACATCTGCTCTTTCTGTAGGAGGTATTTTTAAATCGGTCACCACACTCCCTACTCTACCCGCACATCCTTTTTTGGTAATCAGCATATTATTTATACCAAAGGTACCCAGCCCGGCGATATAGGCAGCGTGACGGTGTGACCAGTCACTGATCAGCTCTTCTTCTTCAAAATTATGGGTTGCCGGGATAATTGTAGATTCAAAACCTTCTTTGCTGAGAATTTTTTTAATATGTTTATTTAACTCCAGTATCAATTGATTGGTCTCTAGATAGGCCACCGCCCACTTTCTTGAACTCAACCTTCCTTCTATATTGGATCTGTTTATCCTTTCTTCAAATGGTAAAAAGAAAGTAATTACTGTACGTGCCTCATCTAAAAAATCGGTTGGCAGAGCATGAGTAGGAGATATAACCTCCTTCATTTTTTTAAATAAAGGATCTTCAGCTCCCGCATAGGCCATTAGCGGGGCTTTCCAGTCACTTTTTATCTCAGCACGATCAGAATACTTTTTTATATATTCTTTTATAGATCTCTCTATTTTTTCTTTCATAATATATTACCTCTTTTAATTTAAAAAT